>NZ_ADXM01000049.1:0-145282 GCF_000179255.1 Synechococcus sp. CB0205 | reverse complement strand
TGCGCTTTGCCGAGCGCTATGCCCAGGCCAATGACCTCGGCTTTGCCCAGAACAAAAAGGACGAAGCTGGCGAAGAGGACGCCAACTGAATTCAATCGCCGCAATCGGCGCTAAAACAACACGAGTTGGCCTCCCCCTTTGCGATTCGGCCAGTGGCTCGGATTGATTGCCACAGCAGCGGCGCTGGTGCTGCTGTGGTCCCTGCGGGAGGTCCTCGTCCTCGTCTTTGCTGCCGTGGTGCTCGCCATGGCCATCTGCACCCTGGTGGGTGTGACCCAAGAGCGCTTGCGCTGCAACCGTCCGCTGGCGCTCTTCATCAGCCTGGGGGGCTTGCTTGTGGTGGTGGTGCTGACCACCGCCGTCGTGGTCCCACCGTTTGTTGCCCAGTTCCAAGAACTGCTGCGGCAGCTTCCAGCAGCCCTGCAGTTGGCGATGCAGCTGCTACGCCGCACCCTGGATCAGAGCAGTCAGATGCTCTATGGCCGCGAGGCGCTGCAGTGGTTGCAGAAGAGCTGGCTCAGCCAGGGGTCCGGCAGCCTTGACCCGACCGAGGGGTTCCTGAAGCTGCTTGGGATTGCAGGGAACCTGGGCAGCGGGCTTGTGGAGCTGCTGTTTGTGGTCGCTGTCAGCCTGATGGTGGCGATCCAACCCCAGGCCTACCGGGAAATCGCGATCCTGCTGGTCCCATCGTTTTATCGGCGACGCTTCCGGGACGTTCTCACGCTCTGCGGTGAGGGCCTCAGCAGTTGGATGGCCGGCGTGCTGATCAGCTCGCTCTGCGTCGGCGTCTTGGCCGCCATCGGCCTGTCACTACTGGGGGTGAAGCTGGTGGCCGCCAACGCGCTATTGGCTGGCCTGCTGAACATCATTCCCAACATCGGACCGACCTTGAGCACGGTCTTTCCAATGTCCGTGGCGTTGCTCGATTCACCGGTCAAAGCGCTGCTGGTGCTGCTGCTTTATGTGGTGATTCAGCACATCGAGAGCTACCTGATCACCCCTTCGGTGATGCATCACCAGGTGAAGTTGCTGCCTGGATTGACCTTGATTGCCCAATTCTTCTTCACGGTGATCTTTGGTCCCTTGGGACTGCTGTTGGCGCTGCCACTGGCGGTCTGCCTCCAGGTCCTGGTTCGCGAGGTGCTGATCCAAGACGTTCTGAACGGCTGGGAACTCCCGATGGCTGAGCGCTGATGACACCACGCAGTTTGCTGTTGCTGCTGTCCCTTGTGGTTCTTGGGCTCTTGGCCTGGGAACTGCGCTGGGTCCTGATGGTGCTCTTCGGTGCCGTCGTCCTCGCTGTCGCCCTCGACGTGCCCGTGAGCTGGTTGCGCCGAGGCCTGAGGCTCAGCCGGCCACTGGCACTCCTGCTGGTGCTGATGGTGCTGGCTCTTCTGAGCTGGCAACTCACGGACTTACTCCTGCCGGAATTGCTCGAGCAGCTCAATCAGCTGACCCAGCTGGTGCCAGCGCTGATTGCACGCCTTTCGGAATTGCTGGGCGGTGTCAGCGTCCTGGAGGGTCTGGAAGGTCGACTCGCCGATCTGATCACACTCGACAAGTTGCAACCCATTGGAGCCCAACTGATTGGGTTCGCCGGGGGAGCGGCCAGCGGCACCGTGCTGCTGCTGTTGATGGGGCTGCTGGCGATCCTGTTGGTCCTCGATCCGCGCAGTCACCAACGCCTGGTGTTGGCCTTGACGCCAGCCCACAGCCGGCCGCTTGTGCAGAACCTCCTGACAGAAAGCCGCCAAGCCCTCGGGGGCTGGCTTGCGGGAATGACGCTCTCGGCCTCGGTGGTGTTCCTCCTGACCTGGGCAGGCCTTGCCGCCTTGAAGGTTCCCTTGGCCCTGTTGAGCGGACTGATCTGCGGCCTACTGACCTTTGTGCCCACCATCGGCCCCACCCTGGCGAGCCTGCTACCGGTCGCTGTGTCGCTGTTGATCTCGCCGACCCTGGCCGTTCAGGTGATCGTGCTTCGCCTGGTGCTGCAGAACGGCGAGGCGTTCCTACTCACGCCCCTGCTCCTGAGTCGAACGGTCAATCTGCTGCCCACCGTCGCGCTGATGGCGCAGCTCAGCCTGGGGGCACTGCTGGGCCTACCCGGTGTACTGCTGGCCCTACCACTTGTCGTCGTCCTCCAGGTCTTCTCCCAACGGGTGCTGGTGGAGCAGGTCATGGACCGGTGGACCTAGGGCTATCGCCGCTGGCGGATCAAGCTCGGAGTCAAGATCAAGACCGTGACTGCAAGCAAGTGATAGCGGGGAATCATCAACAAGCTGATCCAGGTGAAGTGCTCGGCTAGGAGCTGAAGCTCAGCGCGCAGATCCCAGAGGGCAAGGAGTGCCAACGCCACCGGGGCCCATGGCACAGAGAACCGCCTGAATCGCGTCATCGACGCGAGAGAACGGGCAAGAGTGTGGGTGCAATGCCGATGCTGGACCAGCTGCCAACGCCAATGCCAACGGTCAGGGCCACGGCGAACCAGAACAAGCTGCTGCCGCCAAAGAGCAGCAACGAGACCAACGGCAGCAGGGTGGTGAAGGAGGTGTAGAGCGAGCGGGTCAAGGTGGCATCCACCGCCACATCAACCTGTTCCAGCAAGCTGAGGCCCTGCAGAGCCCTTTTTTGCTCACGAATGCGGTCGAAGACGACCACCGTGTCATTGACCGAATAACCCGCGACGGTGATCAGCGCCACGGCAAACAGGGAATTGACCTCAATCCCGCTGATCAGTCCCAACCAGGCGAAGACCCCGCAAGTAATGACGATGTCGTGGGCCAGGCAGAGCAGGGCCAAGCCAGCAAACACCCCGTCGTAGCGAAAGCTGATGTAGAGCGCGATCGCAGCAAAGCTGACCAACAGGGAAATCAGGCTTCCTTTGAGCAGCTGGGAGCCAAGGGTGGGTCCAATGGTGTTGATCGCAACCTGTTGGGGGTTCACCGTGCCAATCACCGGGGCCAAACCTTCGATCAGGGCACGGGTCTGCTCGGGCTCAAGGTCCGGCAGGCGCAGATCCACCGAACGACCGCGGTCGAGCACCTGCACTCCAGCATTGACCAGCTGGGGGGCCGCTTGACCAGCGACCTCCGGCAGCGTGAGCATGCGCAACTGCTGACGCACCTCAGCGGCTTTGAGTCCCGCACAGTCCGCTCCGCTGCAGCTGCGCTGAATCTCCACCTGGGTTCCACCGGTGAAATCCAGACCGGGCTTCAAGGGAGCGGCGATGCGGGGGTTGCTCCAACACAAGGCCATCCCAACCAGGCTGAGCAGAACGGCCAAACCAGAAGCAAGCCAGCCCTGGCGTCGGATGCGGCTGATGCGAAAGCGGGGCGCGGTGGCGGCCACGGAGGTCGAGGAATCGGACATCAGGAGGCCTGGGCTGGCAGGTGGGACTGGGGTAAGAAGTAGCTGGAGCGGCGCAGGGCGGGATACCCCATCAAGAGACGCAGCAGGGTGCGGGTGCAGGTCAAAGCCGTGAACAGGCTGAGCACCAAGCCGATGCCCAAGGTGACGGCAAAGCCCTTCACCAAGCCAGTGCCAAGCGCAAAGAGCGCCACGCAGCTAATCAAACCGGTGATGTGGCCATCAAGGATGGATGAGAAGGCCAGCGAGAAACCCGCATCAATCGAGCGGATCAGGGTGTTCCCGCGTCGCAACTCCTCTTTGACCCGCTCAAAAATCAGAACGTTCGCGTCGACAGCGATCCCGATCGAGAGGATGAAGCCTGCGATCCCTGGCAGGGTCAAGGTAACGGGGATCAGGGCATACATGGCCAGGTTGAACAGCGCATAGAGCGCCAGAGCAACCACGGCCACAACGCCGGGCAAGCGGTAGACGACGACCATGAAGACGGCGACCAAGGCCAAGCCCAGCAGGGCAGCCTGAAGGCTGCGCTGGACGTTCTCGCTACCGAGAGTGGCACCAATGGTGCGCTGCTCGATCACCTCCACCGGCAAGGGCAGTGAGCCACCGCGGAGCTGAATCTCGAGCTTTCTCGCCTCTTCAGCGGTGAAATTACCCGTGATACTCGCGGCACCGCCACTGATACCAGCTGGCTTGAACTCGGGGCCGACGCTTGCCTCACTGATAGAGCGTCCATCGAGAACAATGCCAAGGAGGCGCCCGCTGCCAGCAATGCTCTGGGTGAGTTGGGCAAATTTGCGGCCGCCCTCAGTGTTGAAGTTCAGGGTTACGTCCCATGCACTACCTGCTTGGTTCTGTTGCCGACCAGCACCGGTGAGGTCCTTACCGGTCAACGCTGCTGGCTCATAGAGGTCGACAATCTTTGTTTTGACAGTTGATAAGAGAAGCTCCAACTGCTCGACTTCATTGCTTCCTTTTGGGGGGTTAACACCAGCCTCCTCAAGGAACTGCGATAATTCGTCACTGCTCAGGTCAGCAGGCGTGGCTTCCTCTTGCTGCTTTGAACGCCTCAGACTCAAAACCGACTCAGCCTGTCGTTTGAGCTTGAGAAAGCTACTCATTTGCTGTTCTGTTCCAGGCTTTTGAGCACGGAACTCAAGGAGAGCAGTCTCACCAAGCAGTTTTGCCGCTTCGGAAGGGTCCTGCTCTCCTGGCAACTCAAGGAGCAATTGGTCTTCACCAATGGTCTGAAGAGTTGACTCACTTACTCCAAGCCCATTAATTCGCTTATCAAGAACAAACTTGACTGCTTCGAGCTGATCGTTCTGAACGCGCTTGATATCGCCTGCAGGCATCACTTGGAGTGTCAGCTGGCTACCGCCGCTGAGGTCGAGTCCAAGCTTTGGGGGAAACTTCAAAACGGCCATCAAAGAAAAGATGGCCAGAGACAAGATCAGGGCAAACCACCCCTGTTGACGTGCCATTTCAGACCTGGCCAGCCTTGAGGGCTTTGGCCGCTTCAACGATCTGATGCGGCTGAATGATGGTCAGGTTTTCCAGGGTGCCGTTGTAGGGCGTGGGGATGTCCTGGGAGGAGAGACGGATCGGGCGGGCGTCCAGGTCGTCAAAGCAGTGCTCGGTGATCAAGGCGATCAACTCGGCGCCAATGCCGCCGGTCTTCATGCACTCCTCAACCACCAGGACCTTGTGGGTCTTGCGGATGGAGCGAGAGATCGTCTCCATGTCGAAGGGCTTCAGGCTGATCAGGTCGATCAGCTCCACGCTCACGCCCTCCTTCTCCAGCTGTTCCACGGCCTTCAGGCAGTGATGACGCATGCGGGAGTAGGTGAGGATCGTGACATCGCTTCCTTCCTTGACCAGATCGGCCTGGTCCAGGGCGCAGGTGTAGTCGCCCTCGGGGATGTCCTCAGAGAGGTTGTAGAGCAACACGTGCTCGAAGAAGAGCACGGGGTTGTTGTCGCGAATCGCCGCCTTCATCAGGCCCTTGGCATTCGTCGGGGTGCTGACGGCAACGATCTTGATGCCGGGAACCGCGTGGAAATAGGCCTCGAGACGCTGGCTGTGCTCCGCGCCCAGCTGACGGCCTACACCACCAGGGCCGCGCACCACGGTGGGAATCGTGAAGTTGCCACCGCTGGTGTAGCGGAGCATCCCCATGTTGTTGGAGATCTGGTTGAAGGCGAGCAGCAGGAAGCCCATGTTCATGCCTTCAACGATCGGACGCAGGCCCGTCATCGCCGCACCAACGGCCATGCCCGTGAAGGCGTTCTCAGCAATCGGGGTGTCCAGGACCCGCAGTTCGCCGTACTTGTCGTAGAGATCCTTCGTGACCTTGTAGGAACCGCCGTACTGACCGACGTCTTCCCCCATCACGCAGACATGGGGATCACGCGCCATCTCTTCGTCGATGGCCTCACGCAGGGCGTTGAAGAGAAGGGTCTCTGCCACGGTTGAAAAGCGGGTCCGGCACTGGACCGGGGTGGGGCCAACCTATCTCAACCGCCTGCGGCGAAGGTCAGCAACAACAACACTGACAACAGCATTCCTGGTGAGAGGAGCAGCACCAGCAGCTGTAGGTCGTGGCCGGTCATGTCGTCGTCAGGCTGCCCGTGGTCGAAGGCTAGGGGGTTTCTTCCGCCTGTTCCCAGCCCGGTAAGAGGCTGCGGATAAATGTCAGGAACAGGCCCAATCCAATGAAGGCAAAGGTGAAGGTGGCCAGGAAGGTCATCCCCACCACCAGGGTCTTCATAAAGACCGCAATGCTCTGGGCAAAGCGGGCCTCGTACTGAGGCGGATGTTCGGCGTAGTAGCCCACCACCTTCCCGGCCAATTTCAGCGCAAGCCAGCCGAAGCCAAAGCTCGTCAGGGAGCCGCTCAAGAAGCTGATCGGCCCCTTGCGAGGTTTCTGCTTGGCGCTGGCGAGGTCTTTGCTGTCGCTTTGGGTCTCACTCACGCGGGGTGGATGGTGCTGCGTTCAGACCAGCGTGGCACCAGAGCCCGTGCAGCGGCACACCCAGGACTCAAAGCCAGCGGCTGCCAGGGGAGCGTCCAACTGCTGCTGCGCCGCTTCGGCGGCGTCCCGGTCGACGAACAAGGCAAACAGGCTTGGCCCTGAGCCGCTCATGGCCACCGCAGCGGCCGCCTCAGCCCGCCGCAGGATCGACAATCCCTCCCGAACGCTCGCCACCTCCGGCTCCACCACCCTCTGGAGGTCATTGCGGATCACCGGCAGGGGCGCTCCGCCGCTCAATCCCTGCAACAACGCTGCCTCACGTAGGGCCTGGCGCCGCTGCTCAAAGTCGGCCTCAGTCGAGAGGTAGTCCGCTCCAAATTGCTCCCGGCACTGCCTGTAGGCCCAGGGGGTGGAGACGCTGGACTCTGGATGCTTGATCAGCAGCACCCCCAGTGCAGGGGGCTCCGGCAGGCCTGCGGACTCCAGAACCTCGCCCCGGCCAAAGCACAGCTGGGTGCCGCCATCCAGGCAGAACGGCATGTCCGAGCCGAGCTCAGCGGCCATCGCCAAGAGCTGCTCAGCGCTGAACCCACAGCCCCAAAGCGTGTTCAGACCCACCAGAGCCGCCGCACCATTGCTCGAGCCCCCCGCCAGCCCTGCCCCAATGGGGATGCGTTTGGTCAGGTGCATTGCGACACCGAGCTCGGGCAGTCCCACCCGCTGCTTCAGCAACTCAGCTGCCTTGACGATCAGGTTGTTGCCATCGGTCGGCAGGTCCGAGCGATCACAGCGCAGGCTCACCGCCCCATCAGCCGTCGGGCGGAGGCTGATCGTGTCGGCCAAATCCAGGGTCTGCATCACCATCGCCAGCTCGTGAAAGCCGTCAGGGCGAAGGCCCAGCACCTCGAGATGCAGGTTGATCTTGGCGGGGGCGCTGACCTGCAGCTCAGCCATGGCGAGATTGCGTCGAGTCCGGGATGAGCCGATTCAAGCCCGCCGCCAGGCTCACCCAACGCTCTGGTGCCACCTCCTGGGGACGCTGCTGCAGACCGATCTCCGCGGCCTCGGTCAGGCTCTGCAACTGCTCAGCCTCCACCAGGCCCGAGAGGGTGTTGCGCAGCATCTTTCGGCGGGCCGCGAAACAGCGTCGCAGCAGCATCTCCACCGTTTTGGCCAGGGCTGGATCCAGTCGCTGCTCAAGCGGTAAGGGATCTAAGGCCACCACCTCACTCATGACCTTCGGCGGCGGCTGGAAGCAGCGAGGGGGCACAGGACAGACCGTGCTGCACCGCGCCAAGAGCTGCATCCGCACACTCAGGGCGGAATAGGCACTACTGCCGGGACGGGCCCGAATCCGCTCACCCACCTCCTGCTGCACCAACAGCACCAAACGGCGATAGGGCTGCAGCGCTGGGCGATCAAGACGTCCGACCAGCCGCTCCAACAGGGGCCCTGTGATGTTGTACGGAATGTTGGCGACCACGGCGGTGGCCTCCGGCAGCTCCACCGCCAACACATCCCCTTCGGTCAACGAGAAGCGCGGATTCGCACCAAAGCGCTCCTGCAGGCCCGACACCAGATCACGGTCCAGCTCAACGGCGCAGACCGCGCGGGCGGAGGACTCCAAGAGCCGCTCGGTGAGGGCTCCTCGACCCGGGCCCACCTCGAGGACCGTGTCAGCGGCGGTCAACTCTGCGGCCTGAAGAATCCGATCGAGCACGGACTGGTCCTTCAGCCAGTGCTGGCCAAAACGTTTGCGGGCGCGATGGGCCGCGAAGGACATCAGAGGACGGGCGCAGGCCTACGTCCACATTGCTTCACTCAGCGCCAAGGCAACCAACGCACAGGCCGGCGGCTTGGGGGCAGTGGGACCAAGGCACAGATCCATTCCCAGTGGCAGTCCTGATACTGCGGATGCCACTGCAACCAGAGCATCAAGCTGCTCTCCAGCCGCAACCGCTTGGGCCGCTTTAGGGCCGCCATCCCCCAGGCGTCCAGACCCGAGCGGGATCGGCCCTTGACCTCCACCAACAGCAGGCGCCCAGGTTTGTGGAGCAGCAAATCGAGCTCACCCCAACGGCAACACCAGCGCTGCTCAAGCAAGCGCCAACCGGCGGCCTGCAGCAGCCGCAGCGCCCGCTGCTCAGCCCAGTGGCCCTGCCGTTGTGAAGGAGAACGTCCGATCGCCTGCAGCCAGCACTGCCCCTCAGGATTCCCCTACGGATGGCAGCTGACCGCGCAGCTGCCGCAGGCAGTACTTGCAGCCGCCCGTGGTCACCAGGTGACGCTCGGGCGTGATCGAGATCTGACGGACCGGATGCTCCCGGCAGCGGATCTTGATCGGCGACTTAAAACTTCTGTATTGGATGCCGCTGTAGTCGTAGCGCTCCCCGAAGCGCGCCCTGGCCCGGGCCAAAAACGTATCGCGGTCGATCGGGTTGCCCATGGGCCTGCACTGGCGGTCGATCGCTCGACCCGTTCCGCTCAGTGAACCAAAAACGAGAGGGTCGTGAGGTTAGGAGAACAACCAACCGTCCCCACCCAGACACCCTGCCTAGGGTTGCCAGGCACCGGCTCTCCTCCATGCGTCGCTTCTTCCGGTCCCTGCTGTCCTCAGCGCTGCTTGCGCTGATCCTCCTTCTGGCGCAACCCGCAAAGGCGGCGATGGACTACGCCAAGCAGGTGTTGATCGGCCACGACTTCGCCGGAGTCGACCTGCATGGCGCGACCTTCAATCTGACGAACCTGCGGGAAGCGGACTTCCACGGGGCCGACCTGCGCGGCGCCAGCCTCTACGGCGCCAAGCTCCAGGACGCCAACCTCGCCGGAGCGGACCTCAGCGACGCCACCCTCGACTCGGCCGTCCTCGAGGGAACGGACCTGCGCAATGCGGTCCTTGAGAACGCCTTTGCCTTCAACACCCGCTTCAAGGACGTCCTGATCGATGGGGCGGACTTCACCAACGTGCCCTTCCGCGGTGATGTCCTGAAAACCCTCTGCGCCAGTGCCAGCGGCACGAACCCCGTGACCGGTCGCGTCACCAAAGACACCCTTGAGTGCAGCTGATGAGCTTCGATGCCCGCAGCCTGGAGCGCCTGCAAGAACTCGGCCGCTCCCTCCCCAAGCCCCTTCCCAAACCCGAGACCAGCGTCGAGCCGAAGCGGGCCTCAGCCAAACGCCATCGCGTTGAGACCGAGACCGATCCCCAGGCGCTATTCGGGGAATTGATGAAGGCCAGCCAAGACGGGAGGGTCCCCCCCCATCTGATGGATCGCCTGCGCCAGGCGGAAGCCGATCAAGAGCGCAAACGGCAAGCCGCCCAACGGGAGCAGCTGCAATCCCTACAAGGCCAAACCAACCGCAGCCCTGGTGGCCTGCAAGCCCAAGGCAAACCCCAGGAACTCCGGCCCAATCAGCAGCGCCGGCGCCCCGCCAACAGCGAAGAACAGGATCTCTATGTGGCCTTCCAGCAGTTTCTGCTGGAAGGGGACGAGGAGAGCTGAGACCAACCCCCTGGGACTCAGGGACTGAGCTCAGTGATCTGAGGGCGCTGATCCAAAGCCATCACCTGAATCGTTCCCCCATCCAAGGGCAGGCGATCAAAGCGAAGGCTGCGCAGATCTGGATTGTCGTAGGTCTGGATGTAATAGACGAGGTTCTGCTGATCAGCGGCAACACTCCACTCGGTGATCTCATAGGTGCTCGTGGCACCGGCGCCCCCAAAGGCGCCCCCGGGCGGTAACTGCACGCTTCCCGGCGGCAAATCAAACTGACCCAGAATTCGGAAGGCCGTCCCCACCTGCTGCTGGCTGCTCAGGTTGGTGGGCGCGAAACGACTCAGTGTCAGGGCCCGGATGAAGCGGGAGGTCGCCAGAAAATCTCCGGGTAGGCCATGCAGACCTGCGCCCGTACTGGCCGGGGGCAAGGCCAAGCCGTTGATGCGCATCTCCGGCGGTGGCATCGCGCTCAAATTGGCGTAGTTCCCTGCTGCCGCCAGGTGATACGGGAAGGGCGGATCGTTGGTATAGGCACCCGTGGGGTTGTCCATCAGGTTGAGCACCCCGTCGATGTATTCCACCGAAAGGCTCTGGCCGCTGCGATCGTGCAGGGTCATGTGAATCGGCAGCGGTCCACCGAAAGCCGGGACGCTGGCGCCGTTCACCAAAATCTTGGGCAAGCCGCGCTTGACCTCCGCGATGCTCGCGAAGTTCGTCAGCACATAGGTCAGCAGCTGCGCGCTGTTGATTGAGCGCTGGGTCTGCCCCGGCGGGACGGTTTGAAACTTGGCGTAGCCCGCGAAATACAGCAGTCCGCCGGCGAGGCCCTTTTCATTCATCCCATCGGGGACGACATCCTTGAGTCCCAGGGCATTCAGGCCCACCACGGCGTAGCGACTGGTCCAGGCCAGACCATTGCCCTGCCCTCCATCGGGGCCATTGCCCCGCAGTGGCGTACCCCGCTGAATCAGCACGGCCTGGCTGTTGAGCGGCTGGCCGAATTCCATCGTGCGCGCATAGACCCGACCGCCATCGGATCCGCGCAGCACAAAGCTGGTGCACGCCCGCAGAGGCGAAGCCGTCAGCCCGCCCAGTCCCGCAGCCGCCAGAGCGGCGACGAGCGAGTGAGCCGGCCGGCGCAGGCGGCGAATCCAGCGCTCCATCGATCCAGGGACAGGCACAACCACCACCCTGACCATCCGGGACGGAGACGGCAACATCAACCCCAGTGGTACACCCGAACTATCCTGAAGGGGTGTGTCGGGTGCGTGCGTGTCGGTCCCTGTTGTTCTGATCGGCGGGCTGCGGGACGAGCGCCCGCGGCGGCCGCTTCCCTTGGCCAGCAGCACCGTGGCCGCCGGCTTCCCCAGCCCCGCCGACGACTACATCGATGTCGGCATCGACCTGAACGAGACCCTGATCCGGCACCCCAGCAGCACCTTTTTTCTGCGGGTGAGCGGTGATTCGATGGTCGAGGCCGGGATCCAGCACGGCGACCTGCTGGTGGTGGACCGCAGCCTCGAGGCCCGACCGGGCCATGTCGTGGTGGCCGTGCTCGACGGCGCCTTCACCTTGAAGCGCCTCGCCCGCCACCAAGGCCGGTTGCGGCTCGAGGCCGCCAACAGCGCCTATCCCCCGCTCGAACTGCACCACTGCGGCGACGTCCAGATCTGGGGTGTGGCGATCCACGCCATTCACAGCCTCTCCGCCCATGGCTGACGCCCTCGGGCTGATCGATGCCAACAACTTCTATGCCAGCTGTGAGCAGGCCTTCGATCCAGCACTGCTCGGCCGCCCCGTCGTGGTGCTCTCCAACAACGACGGCTGCGTGGTCTCCCGCAGCAGTGAGGCCCGGCAACTCGGCATTGGCATGGGCAAGCCCTACTTCCAAATCGCCGACGAGCTCCAACGGCACGGTGTCGTCGTGCGCAGCTCCAACTACGCCCTCTACGGCGACATGAGCCATCGGCTGATGAGCAGCCTGGAGCCCTTCGTCGCCGAGCTGGAGGTCTATTCGATCGATGAAGCCTTCATCCGCCTGCCCAGGCCGCACAACGGTGACCTCATCCCCTGGGCCACGGCCCTGCGCAGCCGGATCCGTCACAACCTGGGTCTGCCCATTGCCATCGGTCTCTCCACCAGCAAGGTGCTGGCGAAAGTGGCGAACCACATCGCCAAGGGGGATCGGCAACACGCCGGGGTCTTCGACCTCAGCCTCCCCGGGGAGACCACCAGCTGGCTCAAGCAGACCCCCGTGGAGGACCTCTGGGGTGTCGGCCGGCGCCTGAGCCGTTGGTGCCGGCTGCGGGGCATCAGTACGGCGCAGCAACTGCGAGACATGCCCAGCGGAGAACTGCGGGCCAAAGCCGGGGTGGTGGGACTGCGCCTGCAACTGGAACTGCAGGGCATCAGCTGCCTGCCCCTGGAGCAGCAAGCCGGGGACAAGCAGGAGACCTGCGTGAGCCGCAGCTTCAGCCGCCCCGTCACCACCGAAGAGGAGCTGCGCCAGGCCATCGCCAGCTACATCAGCCGCGGCGCGGAGAAGTTACGGCGGCAGCGGCAACGGGCTGGCCGGCTCACGGTGTTTGCCCGCACGAGTCCCTTCGCCCCCGGCTTCTACAGCCAGGCCGCCAGCCTCAGCCTGCCCCTGGCCAGCAACGACACCGGCGTCCTGCTGCGGGCCGCCTGCCGGATGGTTCCCAGCCTCTATCGGCCCTACAAACGCTTCGCCAAGGCCGGAATCCTGCTGCAGGACCTGCAACCGGAGAGTCAGCTGCAACACCACCTCCTGCAACCCCTCAGCCAGGTCGAGCAGCAGCGCCGGGAGGCCCTCATGGCCAGCATCGATCAACTGAACCGTCGCTACGGCAGCGGGACGGTGCAGTGGGCCGCCTGCGGACTCCAGCCGGCGTGGTTGATGCGACGGGAGCAACTCTCCCGGGCCGCCACCACCCGACTCAGCGACCTCCCCACCGTCTGGGCGCGCTAAGGGGACTCAAACAGCGCCGTATTTCGCGGTGCTCTGTTTGACGCAGAAGGTTTTGGCCTCCTCGATGGAGTCGAGCTTCTCGATGCGCTCGGCAACGCAGTTGCAGGTGTCTTGCACCATGCCGGGCGGTGGCGTTTTACCCGCAGCCTTGAAGTCCGCATTCATCGCCCTGGAGCACTGGTTCTGAATGATCTGAACGACCATGTTCTGCGCCGAGACAGACGCAGGAACCAACAGGGCGCTGCCGCCGAGAACAGCCACACCGGCGGCGCGGGTCGCGAGCGAACGGACGTCAGTCAGGGGAGAGACCGGAGAGCTTCAACCTTGTGATAGCGACGCTGAGCCGGAAAGAACAGGGCTGTAGGGAAAGGACATTCCGCCCTAGGCCGGCTGAGCGTCCTGGGACTCAGCAACGACGTCTTCAAAGCTGGCGCGCCGTTGGGAATCGAGGTGTTCGATGTGTTTGCGCTCGTTGTAATAAAGGTCCTGAAAGCGCAGGGCATCGCTGTTGAGCTCGGCAAACATCGCCTCGATGCGGGTTTCCATGTCGAGGCTCTCGGCCGCCGCCTCAGCGGGCGGGGCCTGGGAGTCATCCAGCAGCCGGGCAATGCAGCGCTCGAGGGTCTCCAACCGCTGGCTGCTCCAGGCATCCAGGAGGTGACGGGCACGCTTCATGCTGCGCTGGCGCTCCAGTGCCGCGGTGGCACCCCGCAGCTGAAGGGGGGGATTGCTCAAGGAAAGGCGTTGAACGTCACTGGGCTCCAGCAGTGGAGTCAAACGCCCCAGCAGTTCGCTGGGCAGGCCGGAGTCGGGATCGTCAGCAAGCAACAGCTGATCACTGAGCAGCCGCGGTAGATCCAGGTCGGCCAGCTCCGCACCGGCCTCGCTGCCGCGGTTGATCGCCTCCAGGCGTCCAACCCCCAGGTTGTCCTCCTCCAGCGAACTGATCACCGCCCAAAGCTGGCGGTGGTGGGCAATGGCGAAGTCGTCGAGTTCGCGGCGCCGCAACTCGGCGCGAATCGGACCGCGATAGGCCGGGCAGTGGAGATAGAGGCGCAGGACCTCGGCCTCGGCCCGCTCCCGCAGGCCCGCCTCACCGGGCTGCTCCCAGCGGCGGGAGCGCCCATGCCAGCGCTGACCTTTGACCTGCTGGCGCAGGTCGTCCTCCAACTGCAGAGCGAGCCGCGCCTGGCCACCACTGAGGCGCTCGGCCACCTGCTGGAGGTAGCGGGAGCGAACGGCGCTGGCGGGCAGCTTGCCCAGCAGCGCCACCAGATCCGTGACCGCCTTTTGGAACTGGTCGGCCTTGCTGAGGTCGCAGCCGTGCAGGACCTGGTCGATCTGCCAATCGAGCCAGAGGGGGGATTGATCCAGCAGGGAGCGGTAGTCCCCTGCGCCGTGCTGCTTGAGGAATTCATCGGGGTCCTTGCCGCTCGGCAGGTGGAGAACCCGCAACTCCAGCTGCCCCTGCAGGGCCAACTGCTCCACCTCGCCAATGGCGCGCTGGGCGGCCCGGACACCAGCGCCATCGGCATCAAAGTTCAGGATCAGCCGTTTGCCGTCGCAGCAGCGACAGAGCTGGGTGATCTGCTGATTGCTCAGGGCTGTCCCGAGGGCCGCAACCGCATTGGTGATGCCCGCGGCATGGAGGGCGATGACATCGAAATAGCCCTCCACCACGACCGCGCGATCGGCCTTGCGGATCGCATTGACAGCCTTATCGAGGCCAAAGAGGTGTTTGCCCTTCTCAAACACCTCCGTCTCCGGAGAGTTCAGGTACTTCGGCTCACCGCCATCGAGGCTGCGGCCACCAAAGCCAATGATTCGGCCCTGGCGATCCGCGATCGGAACCATCACCCGATGGCGGAAGCGGTCATAGAAGCCATCCCCGCCGCGGCGTGGCACCACCAGCCCGGCCGCCTCCAATAGCTCAGGACTGAGTCCCTCCACCTGTTGGAGATGGCTCAGCAGACCATCCCATCGCTCCGGGGCATAGCCCAGACCAAAGGCCTCAAGGGTGGCCTCATCAAGACCACGGCTGGTCTTGAGGTAGTCAAGGGCCGCGGCGCCCTCCGGAGCGCGCAATTGTGAGCGGAACCATCCAGCAGCCAGGGAGAGGGCCTTGTGGAGTTGATCCCGGCGCGAGAGCTGCTGCCGCAGTCGTTCCTGCTGAGGACCCTCCAGGGTCTCCACGGGAAGCTGGTACTTGCGCGCCAACTCCAGGACGACGTCACTGAAGCTCTGACGCTGCAACTCCATCAAAAACTTGATCGAGTTGCCGCCGGCGCCACAGGAGAAGCAGTAGTAGAACTGCTTGGCCGGTGACACCGTCATCGACGGTGATTTGTCGTCGTGGAAGGGGCAAACCCCGACGAATTCCCTGCCCTTCTTTTTGAGCACAACGTGCTCGCCCACCACATCGACGATGTCAGCGCGCTCTTTAACGGCCTCGATCGTGCGGGGATGGAGGCGAGGGACTGACACGCTCCGGGCGCAAGTGACGCTCCAGGATGGCAGGGCTGGCCTGTGGATGCTGTCCAGCACGCTGAGCTTCAGCCTGATGGGGGTCTGCGTCAAAGCGCTGGGCGGCCGGATCCCTGTGGCCGAGGTGGTGATGGCTCGCTCCGCCATCAGCCTGGTGCTGAGTGTCGCGATGCTGCGGCAGGCCGGTCTCGATCCCTGGGGACAGCGCAAAGGGCTGCTGATCCTGCGCGGCGCCATCGGCACGGGGGCCCTGTTCTGCGTCTTCGCAGCCCTGGCCCAACTGCCCCTGGCACCCGCCACGGTCCTTCAGTATCTGCAGCCCACCTTCACGGCACTGCTGGCCTGGCTGCTCTTGAAGGAAAGACTCGGGGCCAAGGTTTGGATCGCCGCGCTGCTGGGCTGGCTCGCGGTCCTGGTCCTCAGCAACCCGATGGAGCTCATGGGCCTGCTTGGGCCCCTCGGCAGTCGATTACTGCAGGTTCAGGCCACGCCCTTGCCCATGGGGGGCGTGCTGCTGGCCCTGGCGGGAGCGCTGTTGTCGGCTTGTGCCTACGTCAGCGTGCGGGCCCTTGGCCGCACCGAACATCCCCTGGTGATCGTTTTTTACTTCCCCCTGGTGGGGTTGGTGCTGACGGCGCCACTGGTGCTGCTGCAGCCGGTTTGGCCAAGCACCTGGGAACTCCTGGCCTTAATCGGCGTTGGGGTCTTCACCCAGCTGGGCCAGATCGGCATCACCAAGGGATTACTGGGGATGCCAGCGGCGCGAGCGACGGCCATGAGCTACGGCCAGGTGCCGCTGGCTGCCCTGTGGGGATGGCTGCTCTTCCAGGAACCCCTGGACCCCGACACCACCACGGCCGCAGTGCTCGTGTTGGCCGCAACGCTCCTGAGCCTGAAACCACAGCGACGCCAAGCGGCCTAGGTCTGCTCACCCTTCAGCGGAAGGGGATAGGTCAACCAATCCTGGGTCGTGCCGTCCTCACTGCCACTGGGCCGGGCCAAGCGCCAGCTCTGGCCCCGCTCACCGCGCTGCAGATACAGGTCAAAGGCGCTATCGACGCGAATGGGATCCCCGGCCAGCCGCCAATCAAACCGCCCCGTGAGATGGATGCCTTTGCCGCCGCCAATGGGGAGGCTCTCCTGGGATTCCACACGCACCCGGCTGACCTGGGGTGGGCCAGAAGCATCCAGGGTCAGGGCATCGGCGATGGAGCGCTGGGTGAGATCGATCTGCAGCGCAAGGGCCGAGAGCAGCACCTTCTGGGGGGGCTGACCAGAACCGCCACATCCACCCAGCCCGAGGACCAACACGGCTGACAACAGCAGGGCCAAAGCCCAGGTCAACAGGCGAGAAAGTGGTGCAAGGCGATCAGCCTGGGCGGTCAGACCGGGCAGCATGGCGGGCAGTAAGCGTCTCCCCATGATCGGCTGGCTGCAAGGGCAACTCGCCGATCGCTGGCACCTGAACAACCGATTCGGGGTCCTGCTCGTCTGCTCAGGGGTGGGATACGAGGTCCAGATGCCCCGTCGCCACTGGGATCAGCTCGGGGGAAACGGCACCGAGGCCGCCCTGCATGTCCACCAGGTCATCCGCGAGGACAGCTGGACGCTCTATGGCTTCTGTGCACGCCATGAGCGCGATCTCTTCCGCGAACTGGTGGCCGTCAGCGGCGTCGGCCCCCAGATGGCCCTGGGGCTGCTTGGGCAACTGAGTTGCGAGGAGCTGGTGCGCGCAATTGTGCAGGCCGATCTTCGCCAGCTCTGCCAGGCGCCTGGGGTGGGGAAGCGCACCGCCGAGCGGCTCTCGGTGGAACTGCGCACCAGGCTCCAGCAGCGCTACGGAGAAAGCCTGCAGTTGAGCCAGTCGGACGATCTGCAGGTCAGCGACAGCGGAGAGGGTCCGGCCGCGGGCGTTCGGGAAGAGGTTCAGCTCACCCTTTCGGCGCTCGGCTACGAAGCCCTGGAGATCAACCGGGCCCTGCGGGCGATCAGCCCACAGGGCCCTGAACTTGGGGAGGACGGCGACGCCTGGCTGCGGGAAAGCCTGCGCTATCTCTCCCGCGACGTGGCCTGAGACCTGGGTGTCCCACGGGGCAGTAAGTTGGTTGTTTGCACCGTCAGGGCCAGACGCCGCGCATGCCGCTCGACACCACCAAGAAGCAGGAACTAATCAACGCTCACCAGACCCATGGCACCGACACCGGTTCCGTGGAAGTTCAGGTGGCGATGCTGAGCGAGCGCATCAGCAAGCTGAGTGGTCACCTGCAGGGCAACATCCATGACTTCTCGTCCCGCCAGGGTCTGCTGAAGATGATCGGCCGCCGCAAGCGCCTCCTCAGCTACCTGCGCAGCAACAGCGAGCAGCGCTATTCCGACCTGATCAAAAAGCTCGGCATCCGCGGCTGAGATGGCAAACGAGGGGAAAAACCGCTCCCGCCCGCAGAAGGGCGGCGGCGGACTCGCGCCAAGCGTCCCCCCGAGCCAATCCAAAGCAGCCCAGGGTCGCTCCAAGCCCACCAACCCACAAGCCATCCCACCGGCCGTCGCCAATCGAATGGCGCGGCGGGTGGGCATCGCCACCGGCATTCCCACGGTGATGGGCATGGCCACATTCATCGTGAGCTATGTGGTGGTCAGCCGTGGAATTCTGGACATTCCCCCCGCCGCCACCCTGGTGACGTCTGGGGGATTTTTCCTATTGGGCCTGCTCGGATTGAGCTACGGGGTCTTGTCAGCAAGTTGGGAAACCTCAGCAGGAACCCTGCTGGGATTTGAGCAGATCGGCGTGAACATCAGCCGGCTGCGCCACTCTGTTAAGCGGCCACCAGCTTCGAGCTGAGCCGGGCCCGGAAGGCCTGGGCCTCCAGACTGCTGAGGGCGGCACGACTGTCGCGCACGCAGAACTGGTGGCCCAGGCGCACGTAGCGCACCTGGCTTTGGTCCTTGACCATCGCCACCACAGGGACACGAACACCTCCCTCGTCTTTCTCGGTGCGGTGCTGGTTCAGGCATTCCCGCAGCTTGTGCTGAATGGCGATGTCGCTGGCCTGCGGTCCATCCAGTTCCACCACAAGAAACTGGAGCTCGTCGATGACACGGCAGTCGTCCACGATCAGCTGGACCTGTTCATCGCGCCGGTCGACGGAGGCCCAGACCAGCAGCCGGGCATCGACCATCAGGTGATCCGAAAGGCGGGCGTAGGTCTTGGGGAAGACCACCGCTTCACAACTGCCGCTGAGATCCTCCAGCTGCAGGACCGCCATCCGATCCCCCTTGCGCGTGGTCACCGGGCGTAGGCCTGAGACCATGCCAACGACGCTGACCCGCGCCTTATCGGCCTGCTCCTCGAGGCCACCCAGGCCGACGGGTGAAAGCAACTGGACCGGTCGGGTCAGCTGCTTGAGCGGGTGATCAGAGAGATAGAAACCAACCAGTTCCTTCTCGAGCCTGAGCTTTTCGGTGGGCGGATAGTCCTTGACCGGTGCCGCCTTGGGTGCGGTGCTCAGGTCAGATCCACCCCCCTGGGTCTCCTCTGCATCCCCGCTGGCTGGAGCCGCAAACAGGTCAAAGAGATTGCCCTGGCCACTGGCGCGGTCGCGGGCGCGGGACGAGGCCCAATCAACGATCAAATCCAGATCGGCCATCAGCTGGGCCCGGTTGGCCTCCGGCTCGAGGGCGTCCATGGCACCGCAATGGATTAACGCTTCCAGGGAGCGGCGGTTCAAGGTGGTGCCGGGAATGCGATCGCAGAGATCGGCAAGGGACTGGAAGGGACCGTCACTGCTGCGGGCCTCCAGCAGGGCACGAATCGCCCCCTCGCCGAGATTGCGCACGGCCGAGAGGCCAAACAAGATGCGATCGCCGACGGGGGTGAAGTCAATCCCGGAGGCATTCACATCGGGGGGCATGACCTCGATCCCCATTGCATTGCAATTGGAGATGTAGCGCTGCACTTTGTCGGTGCTGCCGGCATTCACCGTGAGCAGCGCCGCCATATAGGCAACGGGGTAGTGGGCCTTGAGGTAGGCGGTCTGATACGTCACCGCGCCATAGGCGGTGGAATGGCTCTTGTTGAAGCAGTACTCCGCGAAGAGCACCATCTGGTCGAAGAGCTCATCGGCGATCTTGGCGTCGACACCGCGCTCACTTGCACCTTTGACAAAGATGTCTCGGTGCTTCTGCATCTCCGAGACTTTCTTCTTACCCATGGCCCGGCGGAGAAGATCCGCCTCTCCAAGGGAATAGCCCGCCAGATCCTGAGCGATCTTCATGATCTGCTCCTGGTAAACCATGATCCCGTAGGTCTCCTGCAGGATCGGCTCCAACTTGGCGTGGGCGAAATCAATCGCCTCGCGGCCGTGCTTGCGGTTGATGAATTTGGGAATCAGCCCCGCGTCGAGCGGGCCCGGTCGGTAGAGGGCCAGGATCGAGGAGATGTCCTCCAGGGAGGAGGGCTTGAGGTCCCGCACGATCTGGCGCATCCCACTGGATTCCAGCTGAAAAATGCCCTCCAGGTCTCCGCGCGCCAGCAGGCCAAAGGTGCCTTCGTCATCCAAGGGGAGGGCATCGGGATCGATGCTGACCCCTGAGCTCTGCTTCACCAGATCGACGGTTTTGTCGATCATCGTGAGGTTTTTCAACCCCAGGAAGTCCATCTTCAACAGACCCATGGACTCCACGTCTTCCATGAAGTACTGGGTGATCACCTGACCGTCGTTGTTGCGTTGCAGCGGAACGACTTCATCCAGGGGATCCGCGGCGATCACCACACCCGCGGCGTGGACACCAAAGGTTTTGTTGGTTCCCTCAATGCGCATCGCCATGTCGACCCAACGCTTCACTGCGGGATCGCCGAGGTACTTCTCGCGGAACTCAGGGGCGGGTGATTCCTCACCGATCATCTCCTTGAGCTTGGCGGGTTTGCCGCGCACCACAGGAATCAACTTGGCGAGACGATCGGCATCGCCGTAGGGGATATCCAGCACCCGGGCCACATCCTTGAGGACGGCCTTGGAGGTCATCCGGTTGAAGGTGATGATCTGGGCGACCTTGTCTTCGCCATAGCGCTCGGTGACGTAGTCGATTACCTCACCACGTCGCTCGATGCAGAAGTCCGTGTCGATATCAGGCATCGACTTGCGCTCTGGATTCAAGAAGCGCTCGAAGAGCAGACCGTTAGTGACCGGATCAATGTTGGTGATGCCGAGGGCGTAGGCCACCAAGGAGCCGGCGGCGGAACCGCGACCAGGGCCCACCGGGATGCCGTTGTCTCGGGCAAAGCGGATGTAGTCCCAAACCACCAGGAAATAGGTCGGGAAGCCCATTTGCTCCATCACCTGGAGCTCGAAAGCGAGGCGTTCGCCATAGGTGGCCTCGAAACCGCTGCCCTCCGGAAGCCCCAGGCGCGCGCGTAGTCCCTGCTCGGTCACCTCCCGCAGATAACTCACCGGGGTGTGCCCCTCAGGGATTGGGAAGCGAGGCATTTGATAGCGCCCAAGGATGTCGTAGTCCTCGACCTTCTCGGCCACCAGAGCCGTATTGGCAACGGCCTCGGCCACCACCTCGGGCTCCAGGTGGTCCGCGAAGAGTCCGAGCATTTCCTGCTCGCTCTTAATGAACTCCGTCCCCGTGTAGCGAAGACGCTTCTCATCGGTGACCAACTTGCCCGTCAGCACGCACAGCAGGGCGTCGTGGGCCTCGGCGTCATTGCTGGTGAGGTAATGGGCATCGTTGGTCGCCACCAACGGAATCCCCAATTCCTTGGAGATCTTCGCCATCTCCACATTGACGATCCGATCTTCCGGGGAGCCGTGGTCTTGAATCTCGAGGTAGAAGTCGTCACCAAAGACCCCCTGGTACCAACGGGCCACATCCCGGGCCACATCGGGGCGGCCCCGCAGGATCGCCTGGGGAATTTCACCGCCCAGACAAGCCGTGGCAATGATCAGGCCCTCGCTATGGCGCTCGAGGGTCGGCTTATCGATGCAAGCTCTGGAGAAAATGCCCCGCCCGCGCATGCCCCGCAGGTGGCTGATGCTGGTGAGCTTGACCAAATTGCGATAGCCCACCGCGTTCTTGGCCAGGACAACCAGGTGGTAGCGGCGCTCCTTCTTCGGTGGGTTGGGGTCATCAATGGAGCCATTGATGACATACATCTCGTTGCCGATGATCGGCTTCACGGAACTGCCGCGGCAGAGCTTCAGCAGCTCAATCGCGCCGTACATCACACCGTGATCGGTCAGGGCGATCGCCGGCATTCCCAGCTCCTCAGCCCGCTTCACCATGGCCGGCAGCTGACTTGCCCCATCCAGAAGGCTGTAGTCGCTGTGGTTATGGAGGGGGACGAAGGCCAAGCGCGAAGAAAGCGGTGGAGCCGAGGCTGAGCCCAGGCTAAGCCGGCAACACCAGATTCAGGGTCTAAGCCACCACTTCTTCAGCCCGGCACGCCACCACTAGGGATCAGGGCACCAAGGACGCCTGGGGACGCTTGTCCATCACGCGCGCGGCCTGCTCGTAGTGATAAGCGACCTGGAGCAGGCGCTCCTCTTGAAGAACACCGGTGATGAGTTGCACGCCAATGGGCAGGCCAGCCCCATCAAAACCGCAGGGGAGGCTGATGGCCGGCAGACCGGCCATGTTGGCGGGAATGGTCAACAGGTCAGCCAAGTACATCGCCAGGGGGTCTTCAGCGTGGGCGCCGAAGCCAAAGGCAGTGGTGGGTGAAGTGGGGGTGAGCAACACATCCACCTGACCAAAGGCGGCGTCGAAGTCACGGCGAATCAGGGTGCGGACCTGCTGCGCCTTTTTGTAGTAGGCATCCACGTAGCCGGCCGAGAGGGCATAGGTGCCAATCAGGATCCGGCGCTTGACCTCGTCACCGAAGCCTTCGGCACGGCTGCGGGAGGTCATCTCCGCCAGGCTCGCGGCATCCTCAGCCCGGTAGCCGTACTTCACGCCGTCGTAGCGGGCCAGGTTGGCGGACGCCTCCGACGGGGCAATCACGTAGTAGGTGGCGATGCCGTCGTTGAAGCGGGGGCAGCTGACATCAACGAGGTCACAGCCCAGGGCCTCAAGTTGGGCCGCAGCGGCCATCACCGAGGCCTTGACCTCAGGGTGCAGGCCCTCGGCTTCAAAACACTCCCGCACGATGCCAACGCGCAGTCCCGCCACGGGTTGGGTCAAAGCCGCCCGGTAATCGGGTACGGGGGCCTTCAGACAGGTCGAATCGCGGGGATCCTCACCGGCGATCACCTGGAGCAACTCGGCGGCATCCGAGACGCTGTTGGCGAAGGGCCCCACCTGATCCAGGGAGCTGGCGAAAGCCACCAAGCCATAGCGGCTGACACGGCCATAGGTGGGTTTGAGACCCACCACCCCACAGAAGGAGGCGGGCTGGCGAATGGAGCCGCCGGTGTCGGATCCCAGGGAACCAACACACTCACCAGCTGCAACGGCGGCGGCACTGCCACCGGAACTGCCCCCGGGAACCTTGTCCGTGTTCCAGGGGTTGCGGCTTGGGCCGAAGACTGAGGTCTCGGTCGAGCTGCCCATGGCGAACTCGTCGAGATTTGTTTTGCCAAGCAGGACCGCGCCGGCACCCCAGAGCCGATCTGTCACCGTGGACTCATAGGGGGGAACGAAGTTCTCCAGCATCCGGCTGGAGCAGGTCGTTCGGATCCCACGGGTGCAGAGGTTGTCCTTGATGGCCAGGGGAACACCCGCCAACGGCGGGAGCTCAGCACCAGAGGCCCTCAGGGCATCGATCCGGTCGGCATCGGCACGGGCCCGTTCAGCCGTGACCTCGGTGTAGGCCTTAACGCTGGGCTCAACCGCCTCGATGCGGCTGAGGTGATGGTCCGTGAGCTCACGGGCGGACACGTCGCCGCTTTTGAGCTGGTCGCGCCACTCGGCGATACCCATCAAACCCAGGTCCAAACCAAGGGTTGACGCTATCAGCCAACCCGTGAGCTAACCCTCGGCCGCAATGGTCAGGGGCTCGGCGCGCCGGGTCTTGATCAGGGAGTGGTTGACCTCAGCAGCTCCTTCGCTGCGGAGGTCAGCCAGAAAAGGACGCAGCGCAGCCTCAAGGCTGCTGCGCCGGATGTAGGGACCAAACCAGTAGGTCACATCCGGCCGCCTCGTTTCAACGCGGGCCCACCAAGCCAGACCAAACCCATTGGCAATGCTGCGCAGAGGCCGAAGAAGGGGCGTCATCCAGACGGGAGGCGATAACACCATTCTGGCTCCGGAATGGGCAAGCGCAGCATTCAGAGCTTGATGTCGGAGGAGAACGTCGCGGTTGGATCCGTCCCATCGGCCCCATCGGTCTGTTCGACAACCGCTGCTGAATCCCCCAAGAACTCAGCCATCACATCGGCCACCAGCTGATCGGCACGGGCCTCTTCAGCGGGACTGAGAACGATGTCGTCCTCGGGAACAGCGGAGGTCGCTTCTGCACTGCCTTCTTCCGGCAGCTCCAGGGGGGCAGGCGTTGGCAACTGAGGACGCACGATCCGCGGGGCCGGCGCGGCCCCCGAGATCTGCTTCATCCAGCCGCGACGGGCCACCTCATAAAGCACCATCGCGGTGGCGACCGAGGCGTTCAGGCTGGGGGTGGCGCCACGGATCGGGATCCGCACCAGCTGATCGCAGTGCTTGCGGGTCAGCATCGAGAGACCATCCCCTTCTGAGCCAGTCACCACCACCAGGGGACCGTCCAGGTCAGCCTCACTCAGGGCAACACTGCCCTCCCCCGCCAGACCAATCACCCGGTAGCCCTCGTTCTTCAGACTGTCGAGGGCGCGGTTCAGGTTGACCACTCGGGCCACGGGCAGGTGCTCCAGGGCTCCAGCAGCCACCTTGGCGACGGAACCGGTCAGACCGGCACTGCGGCGCTGGGGCAACACCAGCCCATGGGCGCCGAGGGCTTCTGCGCTGCGGACGATGGCCCCAAGGTTGTGGGGATCGGTGATGCCATCGAGGGCCATCAGCAGCGGGGGCTCACCCAGGTCGCGGCAGCCATCGATCAGGGTGCCCAGATCCAGGGTGTCGGCGGCCGCAGCCTGCATGACGATGCCCTGGTGCACCGCCCCATTGGTCAGCTGGCCGAGACGCGACCAGGTGACCTCCTCCACCAGCACGCCGCCGGACTTGGCTTCCCGCAGCAACTGAAGGAAACGGGGCTGAAAACGCATTTCCGGGGTGCACCAGATGCGGTGCACGGGACGGCCGCTCTCCAGGGCCGCCTGGGCCGCATGGCGGCCCCAGATCAAATCATCGGCGGGATAGGCGTTGAACCGTTCGGCCTCACCAACGGGAACCTCGACGGCGATGGGCTTGGCCTGGTCGCGATCACGGGAGAACGGCTTGCGCCCGCCACCCTGCTCGTCGCGACGAGCGCCAAAACGCCCCTTGCCGCCAGGGCGGTAACCGTCCCGGCCGGACTCTTGAGCCTCGTCGCGGAAGCGATCGGAGGAGCGTCCCTTCAAAAACGGGCGGCCCTGGGGTCGCGGGCCGCGGCGCTCGGGCCGACTGGAGGCCTCACCCCGGCTATCGGGGCGGCCCTCCGAGCGGGAGAAGCGCTCACGTCTCTCGCCACCACCACCGCGCTGCTCTCCGTCGGGACGCCATTCGCCGCGGGGAGAAAACGGACGGGACGAGCCGCCACGGAAGCCAGATCGGTCGCCAGGACGACCTCCAGGACGGCCACCGAAGCGGTATCCCGGACGTCCACCGCCGGCCTCGTCCCCGCCAAAGCGGTTGCCACCCCGATCCGATCCGAAACGCTCGCCGCCAAAACGGTCGCCGCGACGCTCGCCGCCGGATCGATCATCGGCAAACCGTCCGCCGCCGCGGGGTGGCTTCCCTCCACCTGGGCCCGAGCGCTGGTCCTTACGACGATCAAAACGGGGGCTCATGGTTGTCAGGCAAAGGGGTTATCGGTCGGCGTCCTCGAGTTCTGCCAGCAGCTGTGCAAGGCGGCTGGGGTTCTGCAGAAAGAGCCAGCCAACCATTGTCTCAAATCCCGTGGCCTTGCCATAGACACCAGCCTCTCCCTTGCGGGGCCCACGACCCGCTTTATTGCGTCCACGCCGCACCCACTCCAGTTCGGCCTCCTGGAGCAATCCCTTCTCCTGCAGCCGATCGAGGGCCTCCGCCTGGGCATCTGCGCGGACATCCGCCACAACGGCTCGATGCAAATCGGAACTGCGTCCCGGCTGGCGGCAGCGGCGCATGCGCTGGTGCAACTCCCAGACCGCATCCCCTAGCCAGGCCAGCTGAAGAGGACCCAACTCCCCGGGCCATCCCGGTGCTTGGAGTTGGGTCAGCCAGGCTGCCGAATTAGGCGGCGATGGCTCCGAGGGCGGTGTTGAGGTCTGGCTGGAGATGGAGAAACTCCTCAAGCCTTACCAGTTTCACCGTCTGGACGACCCTGGCATTGCCGACCACCAAGAACTGGATCTTCTGGTCGTTGCAGTGTTTGGCGAACTGCACAAGGGCACCGAGACCCGAGGAATCGATGAAATCGATCTTGCTCAGGTCCAGCACCAGCGGCTGCGGGGTGCTGGTGAGGTGGTCGTTGATAAAGGCGAGAAATTGCTTCTCGGAGTAAGCATCCAACTGCCCGGTGAAGCTGAACAGGAGACATCCGTCCTGCTGTTCAAAACCACCGCGTAGAGAGACGGTCAATCGCTGCAGATCAGTGATGGCTGCTGACCTCTGACGTCACTGGCGATCGCAGTGTAGTGAGGGTTTTCGAAACGGGCACGACCGCAACAAACTGCGATCGATCAGCCCCGTCGCTCGCTCATGAGCGCGGCGAAACGGCCGAAGTGATGGTCGGCATCGTGGGGGCCAGGACTGGCCTCTGGGTGGTACTGCACCCCGAAGATCGGCTTCTGGCGATGGGCAAAGGCCGCCACGGTTCGGTCGTTGAGATTCAGATGGGTGACCTCCATCTGATCGGCCGGGAGCGAGTCAGCGTCCAAGGCGAAACCGTGGTTTTGGCTGGTGATTTCCACCACACCGGTGGTCCCGCACGGGTGGTTCAGACCGCGGTGGCCATAGCCAAGCTTGAACGTGCTTCCACCAAGGGCTAGGCCCAGGATCTGGTGCCCCAGGCAGATCCCGAACAGGGGCAGTGCCTCCTGCTCAACCAACGACTTCGCCAGGTTGATCCCACTGGTCACAGCCGAGGGGTCGCCAGGGCCGTTGGAGAGGAAAACACCTTCAGGCTGGCGCTCGAGCACCTGCTCCAAGGTGGCGTCGGCCGGCAGCACCGTGACATCGCAGCCATGGGCCACCAACCGTTCGAGGATGGCCCGTTTGATGCCGAAGTCGATCGCCACGACCTTGTACGGGGTCGCGGGATTGTCCTGGAGGCGTTGATCGAAGGCAGCAGGGCAAAGGGATGACCAGGTGTAGGGCTCCCTGGTGGAGACGTCCTTCGCCAGGTTCAAACCAGCCATTGAGGGCATCGCCTGGACCCGCTCCAGCAACTGCTGGGGCGTGATGCCGTCAGTACTGATGGCACCGTTCATGGCACCGCCCTCGCGCAGGTGGCGCACCAGGGAGCGGGTATCAATGCCGGAGATGCCGACCACGCCGTGTTGCTCTAACCAGGCCTCGAGGCTGCCTTCACTGCGCCAGCTGCTCTGGGTGGGAGCCAACTGACGGGCGATCACACCGCGAACATGGGGGACATCGGCCTCTTGATCACTGCCGTTGACCCCGGTATTGCCCAGTTCGGGATAGGTGAAGGTGACCAACTGCCCGGAATAACTGGGGTCGGTCATGACCTCCTGGTAACCGGTCATACCGGTGTTGAAGACCACTTCACCGAAGGCCGTCGCTCTGGCGCCAAAGGCTTCACCACGCAACACCAGGCCGTCAGCCAACACAAGAAGGGCTGGTTGAGGGGTGGGTGAGCTGCTCATGCCGACATCTTCCCTTAAGGGAGTTCTAAGCCAGGGCCTGACTGAGGCTGCGCAGCCGCGCGTAGGCGGCTCCACTCTCCATGGCGGCCTGCGCCAGAGGCAGGGCTGCCGCAACGGAGTCAGCCAAGCCAGCGGCCCAGATCACCAGGGCCGCGTTCAGGGCCACCACATCTTGTTGCACCTGGCTCCCCTGGCCCTGGAGCACAGCCTCCAGGATCCGAGCGTTGTCCTCCAGTTCTCCACCGCGGAGGGCATCCATCGGAGCGAGGCTCAAGCCCAGCGTCTGGGGATCCAAGAGCTGGCGTTCCACCTGTCCGTCCTGGATCAGACGCAACTCACTCGGGCCAGAAAGGGATGCTTCATCGAGCCCGCCATGGCCAAAGACCACGACGGCACGGCGGCAGCCCAAGCGGGCTAAGGCATCGGCCATGGGATCGAGCAACTCTGCTGCTCCGACACCGAGGACCTGATAGTCCGGCCTGAGGGGGTTGACCAGGGGACCCAGCAGGTTGAACACCGTTCTCACCCCCAGGGCCCGGCGCAGGGGGGCCAGTCCAACCAAGGCGGGATGCCAGCCCGGAGCAAATAAGAAGGTGACGCCGGCGGCATTGAGTGCCTGAACCACCACGTCGGTTGGAGCTTTGAGATTCAGTCCAACCGCTTCCAGAACATCGGCAGAGCCGACCTTGCCGCTGGCACTGCGGTTTCCGTGCTTCGCGACCTGGGCCCCACAGGCGGCGGCCACAAAAGCAACGGCCGTCGAGATGTTGAACGTGTTGGCCCCATCCCCACCGGTGCCACAGGTATCCACCAGTTCAAGGTCAGGCCGGGCACAGGGCAGGGGTGCAGCAGCGCGCAGGACCTCAGCCATGGCCGCCAGCTCCTCACCGTTCATCCCCTTGGAGCGAAGGGCCGCGAGGAAGGCGCCCGTTTGAACGGGCTCGAGCTGTTCAGACAGCCAGGCCTCCATCAGGTCGCGTGCCTGCGATCCCTGCAACGACTCACCGCGCAGGAGTTGATCAAGAAGGGCCGACCAGGACTGGGGGGCTGTCATCAAAACGCAAGAACGAAGGTGGTCTCTAGCAAAAACAAGGCTCAGGGACTGTCCTGATCGGACGTGTCAAAACCAGATCCGACGGCCTGAGGTGCCGCTTCAGCCCCCGGCCGATAGCCGCCAGCCCAGATCGCCCGCGTGCGCTGATGCAGTTGCTCGCGGCTTAAGCCCCACAGACGCAGGGTCTTCTGGAGATCCTCCTGAAGATCCAGGGCCCCGGGAAATCCCTCGTAACGCATCAACAGGCGACCCAGCTCCACCAGATCAGCATCAGCAGGGGCCTCAGTGGCCAACAACCGGTCCACCAGGTCGCGTTCGGTTCCATAAAGAGGATGAGACTGCTGGTTCTCGTCCATCGAGCCGACTGAGGGTGCGCCGGCACAGCATCGCTCAACAACGCTGTTCTGGGGTCGCTGCCTAGGTTGGCGAAACCTTGCCTTGATCCATGGCGGCGATCCGCTTCGGACTGATCCAGCGCTACCTGCGGCCCTATCGGCGCACGGTGCTTCTGGGCGTCGCCGCCCTAGTGGTCGTCAACCTCTTGAGCGTCACGATCCCGCTGATGGTGCGGGGCGTCATCGATGACCTCCAGGACGGCTTCACCTACAGCGACGTGCTGCGGCAGGCCGGAATCATCGTCGTGCTGGCGACCCTCATGGGGGGCGTCCGGCTGGTCTCGCGAATGCTGGTCTTCGGAGTGGGCCGGCAGGTGGAGGCCCAGCTGAAGCAGAAGATCTTTGATCACATGCTCCGCCAGGAGCCCGGTTGGGTGCAGAGCACCGGCAGCGGCGAAGTAATCAGTCGAGCCACCAGTGATGTGGAGAACGTGCGGCGCCTGCTGGGCTTTGCGGTGCTCAGCCTCACGAACACCGCCCTCGCCTATGCCCTGACGCTGCCGGCGATGCTCGCCATCGACCCACTGCTCAGCCTGGCGGCGGTGGGGCTCTATCCGTTGATGTTGATCACCGTTCGACTCTTCGGCGGCCGGATGATGCGGCAACAGCGCCGTCAGCAGGAAGCGCTGGGGGAATTGAGCGATCTGATCCAGGAGGACCTCTCCGGCATCAGCGCCATCAAGATCTATGGCCAAGAACGCACCGAGCGGGAGGCCTTCGAGCGGCGCAACAAGCGTTACCGGGATGACGCTCTCCAGTTAGCCCGCACCCGCAGCACGCTCTTCCCTCTCCTGGAGGGCATCTCGTCGGTCAGTTTGCTGTTGCTGCTCGCCCTCGGCAGCGGGCAACTGGAGAGCGGTCGCCTCTCCATTGGGGATTTGGTGGCCTTGATCCTTTATGTCGAGCGACTGGTCTTCCCGACGGCCCTTCTGGGATTCACGCTGAATACCTTCCAGACCGGCCAGGTGAGCCTGGAGCGCGTCGAAGAGCTGCTGCGCCGGACGCCGCGCATCCAATCCCCTGAGGCACCAAAGCCGGTCCCCCAACGGACGGGCAGCCAAGCCGCTGGGATCGAAGCCCGAGGCCTCACCCTGCGATATCCCGACGCGGAGCGCAACACCCTTGAGGACGTCAGCTTCCGCCTTGACCCAGGGGAGCTCGTGGCCGTTGTCGGACCCGTGGGATGCGGCAAAACCACCTTGGCCAGGGCCCTGGGCCGGATGGTGGACGTGCCTGAAGGGCAGTTGTATCTCGATGGGACTGACATCACAGCCCTCGACCTCGAGCAGCTCCGCCAACAGGTCGCCCTGGTCCCCCAGGAGGGCTACCTCTTCACTGCGAGCCTCGCCGACAACCTCCGCTATGGAGAACCAGACGCGGATCAAGCGCGGATCGAGCAGGCAGCGGAACAGGCGCGACTGGCCGCTGATGTGCGGGGCTTCCCCGATCGCTACGAAACCCTCGTGGGAGAGCGCGGCATCACCCTGAGTGGCGGACAGCGCCAGCGCACAGCCCTGGGTCGTGCCCTGCTGGTTCAAGCCCCGCTCTTGGTGCTCGATGACGCCCTGGCCAGCGTGGACAACAACACGGCCGCCGACATCCTGAGCTCGATTCGCGCCCAGCGGGACCGAACGATCTTGATGATCAGCCACCAACTCTCAGCGGCAGCGGCCTGTGATCGAATCCTTGTCCTGGACGAGGGGCGCCTGGTGCAGCAGGGACACCACAACGCGCTCCTCGAGGAAGCCGGCACCTACCGCAGGCTCTGGGAGCGGGAACAGGCGGAGGAACAACTCACGCGCGTGGCTTGAAGGACAGCATCGTTCTTGCAACATCCCAGGACAAGCCCGCTTGAGCTCGCTTAGCTGGAGGGACGCCTCCGCTGAGCGCCCCCATGCTCACCAGCTCTGCCTACCGCCTGCGCTGCACCCTGACCTTTGGCGATATCTACGGCCAGATCCTGATTTGGATGCTGGTCATCTTTGTCAGCCTGGCGGCCGGACTCGCGCTGATGGGCGCTAGCAAACCGATCGTGGCCCTGGTGGGCGTTGGGCTGATCCTGGTGCTGTCCCTGCCGTTTTTGCTCTTCACCTTCACCACAACCCTGCTGAATCACATCGCCCTGGAATCGACTTCGAGCGAGGGTTGAACTTCCTAGGCTCTGGCCAGCAAAGGCTGTTGTGGTGTTCGGACTGTTTCAGGGCATGGGTGGATCAAAGACAAACCTGATTGCACCAGAAGCGGCCCTACCAGGACGCTCCGATCCGATCGCGACGGCGGATCGCCACGTGGTCCTGGGTACAGCGCTGAAGGCTCCGTTGAGCACCAGTCAGCAGGAAGCCCTCTTTGGCTGCGGCTGTTTCTGGGGCGCGGAGAAGGGGTTCTGGCGCTTGCCCGGGGTGATCACGACCGCGGTGGGCTACGCCGGTGGCTACACCCCGAACCCGACCTATGAGGAGGTCTGCTCCGGCCGAACCGGTCACACCGAAGTCGTACGTGTGGTTTGGGATGTCAACGCCATTGATTTCAGTGATCTCCTGAAGCTCTTCTGGGAATGCCACAACCCAACCCAGGGGATGGCCCAGGGCAACGACACCGGTACCCAGTACCGCTCATCGATCTACGTCAACGAGCCCAAGCTCCTGGCGGTCGCCAAGGCCTCATCTGATCGCTACCAGCAGCTGCTGAATGGCTCCGGCAAAGGAGCCATCACCACGGAAATTGCCCTGGGCAAACCCTTTTTCTTCGCCGAGGGCTATCACCAGCAGTACCTGGCCCGTCCAGGCAGCCGCCCCTACTGCTCCGCACAACCCCAGGGGGTCTTGCTCGATGAGCAGTGGGAGGGCTGTCACTACAAACTCCCCGCGGCGGTCTGGCAGAACTACGACTGGAGCATCAGCCACTGCGTTCTGCGGGGAGACAACAGCCCAATTCGCCTTTGATGTTCGGACTTGCCTTGCTGATGGCTCAGGCCATGCAGTCCCCCTGGTGGGAGGACTACGCGATCAAGGATCGCTACCTCTGCCATGACAAGGGAATGTTGGTGATCGAGCGCAATCAATCCCAGGCCTCCCTCATCAGCGGTGGATACCGCAGAACCTTTTTTCGGCTGCAAAGCAACGAACCTGGCGTTCGCTACAGCAGTGATGGCATGGAGATGATCCTGCGTGGCGATGAGCTCACGCTGGAGCAACTGCCGATGCGGATGCAGTGCCTACGGGTGGATCAGGTCTGATGAACCCCTTACCGGATCGAACCGTGATCATCGGCATCCTGGCCACCTTGGGGCTGGTCTTTGCACTGGTGTTTTGGTATGTCCGCCTGGCGCCCAGCACCGAGCCACCGATGCTCTGGAAAGAGCAGCCCGCCCTGGAGCGCCCCAAACCGCTTCAGGCGCGCCCGGCTGATCTGATCTAGGCAGACAGCTCTGGCTCTGCCCCCCTTGGGGGAACGCCTGGCTTGCGGAACAATGGCGCCGGCGCTGACGCGGAGCCAAGACCCATTACCGAATCGGCTGAGAACAACGCCCCTCGGCAATTGCACCCCCTTCCCCGCGGATTGGTGGAGCTCTACGGGCTGCTGGCCGTTCTGTTTGTGCTGGTGCCTGAGTGGATGGCCGACGGTGCCCTCTCAAGCCTGAAGCCGGGCGGCGTGGGCAGTGCTCTGCCGCCGACCGCCACCGCCTGGCAGAAGGTGCCTGAATTGCGCCTGGCCTCGATGAATCTGCGCGAATTAAGGGAGCTCGCTCGCGCCCTGCGCCTCTGGGGCTACGCGGGCCTGAACCGCGATCAACTGACCCGGCGAATGCTTCGAAAAATCCGCTCGAAACGCGGCAAAGCGCTGTGATAGCTTCTTTCTCGCCGGGGCGTAGCGCAGCTTGGTAGCGCACCACTTTGGGGTAGTGGGGGTCGTGGGTTCAAATCCCGCCGCTCCGATTTGATCACCGGCAACTTCCGCCAAAACCACCTCCCCCAGAGGTGGTTTTTTTGTGTTTGGTCCGAAAAGCTGAGGCTTTACTCCCTCGAATCGGGCTCCAGTCGCGTGTGAACGTGATACCCCTGCAGCCAACGGTTCACCCTGGGACGCAATCCCGGCGGCACCTCCTCCAGCAGCTGCGACAACTCCAGCGCAGCCAAACGATGGAGTTCGCGCACATCCACATGCCAGAGGGCTTCTGCTTCGCGAATTAAGCGGGCCCAGGTGCGGCTGCGCTGCCAGCGCTGAACCTTGCTCAGGGCGCAGGGCCTAGAGGGATGACCGCGAGCATGCACAGACATGGAACTGACCAGAGCTCACCCACCACGATGGAGAGAAGGCTCAGCTGCTCCTTGAAATGAGTGGATCCGCTTCCTGTTGTTGAAGCAAATCAGGCGCTGCGCAATTCCGCAGCCTCATCGACCGGAACGACAGGGAAGGGCAATAGGGCCACCTCGCGGTCAGACAGGCGCCGGCTCCAGGCTCCGCTCACCGGTTGATTCCAGCGGAAGCCCGCCTCGCGGGCCTTATGGCGTTCTTCATAGGAGAGACGAGCGCGGTAGAGGCGGCGCGGCTCCATCGCCTGGAGAAGGAGGTCCTCCAGGTCCTCGCAACGCTCAAAGACCTGCGCCAGGTAGATGCAATCGGTGAGGGCCCGGTGGGCCGCCCAAACCGGCACGCCATAGGCCAAGGCCAGATCACGCACCGAGGGCGTGGACCGCAGCTGACGCTCCTGGGGCCAGCGAATGTCCTCCATGGAGCAAAGCCAGGGCTTGCTGAGTGCAGGCAGGGAGCCCAGACCAAACCACTGCTGATCGAAGGCGGCGTTATGGGCCAGGAGGACGTCAGCGGCCTCAACCATGGCCTCGAAGCAGGCCAGACCCGCCTGCCATGGCTGAGGGCGTTGCGTCAGGGCCGGGGCGATGCCATTCACCGCTTCAGCGGCATTGCTGGTGCAAGGCATCAAAAACGAAACCTGGCTCAACACCGAGCGATCCGGCACCGAAAAAAGAACCGCGCCGACCTCAATGCAGCGATGCTCCGCCGGGGAGAGGCCGGTGGTCTCCGTGTCGAGGATCAACAGCAGCTCGGGGCCACTGGGACCAGAGAGACGCGCGGCAGGCGACGGCTCAGGTTCCTCAGGCCGGTCGACAACAACAGCCGTCTCCGCAGCAGGCTCCGGCGCAGGCTCAGGCACGACTGGCGCCGCGGCGGGTCCACTGACCAGGCTGAGCAGATCCACCTGTTCCCAGCCAGCACGGGGCTGTTGTTCGTCCATCTCCGCGTCGCCCCTGGTCATCCCCACCTTTGCAATCGCCCCATAATCCCAGCCCTGGCCAGCCCCTCCCTAGGGTTTGCGCAGCTCTTGTACCGGCCTTGGCCCAAGCCCTGAAAAGCGGTGATCGCGCTCCCCTGATCGCGCTGCAGGATCAGAACGGCGTGGAGCGCCGCAGCGATCAACTCGCGGGCAAGGCTCTGGTGCTGTTTTTCTATCCCAAGGACGACACCCCTGGCTGCACCATGGAGGCCTGCGCCTTCCGCGACAGCTATGCGGACCTGCAGGCCTTAGGGGCGGAGGTCTGGGGCGTCAGTGGCGACAACGCCAGCAGTCATCAGCGCTTTGCCAGCCGCCACAACCTGCCCTATCCCCTGCTGGTGGATCAAAACAACCAGCTGCGCAAGGCCTTTGGGGTGCCCGGCGTCCTTGGACTGCTGCCGGGCCGCGTGACCTACGTGATCGACGCGAGCGGAGTCGTTCGTCACGTGTTCAACAACCTGCTGGATGGCCCGGCCCATCGCCGTGAAGCCATGGACTGCCTCAAGCGCCTTCAGGCCGCATGAGCTGGCGCCAGCGCGGAAGCCTCTGGTGCTGGACCCCTCCCCAACCGCGGGGGCTGATCGAGTTCATTGGCGGCAGCTATCTCGCTGCGACGCCGCAGATCAGCTATCGGCGGCTTCTCGAGGCCTTGGCGCGCCGGGGCATGGCCATCCACGCCTGGAGCTATGTGCCCGGCTTTGACCATCAGGCCCAGGCCAATGACGCCTGGAGGAGCTTCCGCCAACGGCGGGACCCTGATCAGCCTCCGCCGCTGAGGCTGGGCCACAGCCTGGGCTGCAAGCTGCACCTCCTGGCACCCGATAACGGTCGAGGCTGCAGCGGCCTGGCAGCGATGAGCTTCAACAACTTCTCCGCCGAGCGCAGTGTTCCACTGCTCGCCGAGCTCGGAGGAGCCCTCGGGGTCACGAGCGAGTTCAGCCCCTCCCCCGAGGAGACCCTGCGGCTGATCGCCAAAAATTACAGACAAGCCAATAACCTGCTGGTGCGCTTCAAAAGCGACCAACTGGACCAGAGCCCTCGGCTCCTGCAGGTACTTCAAAAGCGAAGCCAGGACAGCACCCGCTTGCTCGAGCGGGCCGGAGATCACCTAACCCCAGCCAGCGCAGGACTCCGTCAGAACCTGCTCGGGGGATGGGCTGATGATCCAGCCCGGCAGAGGGAACTGGATCAACTGGCCGATCAGCTGCTGCAGTGGTGGACGAGCCCGGATCAGACCCGCAGCTGATCAAGAACGGAGCGATCCTCCAGGGTTGAGGTGTCACCGCTGACCTCCTGACCGGCGGCGAGGGAGCGCAGGATCCGGCGCATGATCTTGCCGCTGCGGGTCTTCGGTAGGGCGTCGCTGAACTTGATCACATCTGGGCGGGCAATCGGACCGATCTCCTTGCCCACATGGCTGCGCAGTTCGGCCACCAAGGCGTCATCACCACTGCGGCCGGCCTCAAGGGTCACAAACGCAACGATGCCCTCACCCTTGAGGTCATCCGGGCGACCCACCACAGCGGATTCCGCCACGGCGGGATGACTGACCAGAGCACTTTCAATTTCCATCGTCCCCAGACGGTGGCCACTGACGTTGATCACGTCGTCGACCCGGCCCATCACCCAGAAGTAACCGTCGGCATCGCGGCGGGCGCCGTCTCCGGCGAAGTAGATGTGGGAGCCATCGGCCGGGCGAATCTCCTCCCAGTAGCTCTTACGGAAACGGTCGGGATCGCCGTGGACCGTGCGCATCATTCCCGGCCAGGGACGACGCACCGCGAGGTAGCCACCTTGATCCGCTCCTTGGGAGTTGCCGTCGTGGTCGACGATGTCGGCTTGGATGCCGGGGAGTGGAAGGGTCGCCGAGCCTGGCTTGGTCGGCGTCGCCCCAGGAAGGGGGCTGATCATCACCCCACCGGTCTCCGTCTGCCACCAGGTGTCGACGATCGGGCAGCGACCACCGCCGATCACATCGCGATACCAGATCCAGGCCTCTGGATTGATCGGCTCCCCCACTGTGCCGAGGATCCGCAGGGAGCTCATGTCGTACTGATCCGGCACCTCCCGGCCGCTCTTCATGAAGGCGCGGATCGCCGTGGGCGCCGTGTAGAAGATGGTGCAACGGTGTTTCTGGATCAGCTCCCAGAAGGCCCCGGGGTTGCTGGGGCGAGGAGCCCCTTCGTACATCACCGTCGTCGCGCCATTGGAGAGAGGGCCGTAGACGATGTAGCTGTGGCCGGTGATCCAGCCCACATCCGCTGTACACCAGTGGACGTCGTCTTCGCGGATGTCGAAGATCCACTGGAAGGTCAGGTGAGCCCAGAGGTTGTAGCCAGCCGTGGTGTGAACCACCCCCTTGGGCTTACCGGTGGAACCGGAGGTGTAGAGGACGAAGAGGCGGTCCTCGCTCTCCATCGGATCCGCCGCACAATCGCTGCTCTGACCATCCACGAGCTCATGCCACCAGTGGTCACGACCGGACTCCATGGCACAACCCGAATCGATGCGCTGGACGACCAGAACCTTCTCCACACTCGGAGCACCACCCTTTGCCGCAAGCGCTTCATCCACGGCGGGCTTGAGGGGAACCGGCTTGTCCTTGCGGAAGCCCCCATCCGCCGTCACAACGAGCTTGACCTGACCATCGATCAGGCGATCGCGCAGCGCATCGGCGGAGAAACCACCAAAGACCACGGAATGGGGCGCACCAATACGGGCACAGGCCAACATCGCGATGGCGGCCTCCGGAACCATCGGCATGTACAGGGCCACCAAGTCGCCCTTACCAACGCCAAGGGCCTTCAGGGCATTGGCCGCTTTGCAGACTTCCGCGTGCAGTTCGCGGTAGCTGAAGCGCCGCACATCACCCGGTTCCCCCTCCCAGATCAGGGCCGTCTTGTCGGCCCGGGGACCATCCAGATGGCGATCCAGGCAGTTAAACGACAGGTTGGTTTGCCCCCCTTCAAACCAGCGGGCAAAGGGTGGGTTACTCCAGTCGAGGACCGTCTCGAACGGCTTAAACCAATGCAGCTCCCGCCGAGCCGCTTCACCCCAGAACCCGTCCGGATCGGCTTCAGCTTGGGCGGCCAGGTCCCGGTAGGCCTGCAAGGAGCCGATCCGAGCGGATGCCGACAGGGCGGCCGGCGGATCAAACACCCGCGCCTCATTGAGCACCGACTCAATCCCGGTCTCAGCCATGGCCCATCGACAACGCAATGGAGCCATTCAAGCGAGGAAAAAGGCTGCTCTGAAGCGCTGTAACGCTGTTGCAGGGTTCAGGATGGGGACATGGCTCATCCCGCCGCCTGCCTGTTTGACCTGGACGGGCTGCTGCTCGACACCGAACCCCTGCATGCGCAGGCCTGGCAGCAGGCGGCCCATCACTTCGGACGCCCCCTGGCCGATCCAGAACTGATGCAACTGCGGGGACGCCGGCGCCTGGATTGCGCTGAGCAGGTGCGTGAGTGGATCCGCGCGAGCCAGCTGCTGGTTCCAAGCGTTGATGAGCTGTTGGCCATTCGCCAGCCCATTGCCGAGGCCCTCTTGATTCAGGCGCCACCCATGGCAGGCGCTCAGGCGCTGATCAGTCGCTGCCTGGAGTTGGGGCTACCGATGGCCCTGGCCACTAGCAGCTCAAAAGAGGCGGTGAACTTGAAAGCCAAGCCCCACCCTTGGCTGGCGGCCATTGAAGAACGGGTCCACGGAGACGACCCTGAGCTCAGACGCGGCAAACCGCATCCGGATGTCTTTCAGCTCGCCGCCAAGCGACTTGGGGTGAATTGCAAGGACAGTTGGGCCTTCGAGGATTCACCGGCAGGGGCCCATGCAGCCCTCGCTGCGGGCTGCCGCGTGTTCGTCGTGCCTGCACCGGATGCAGACCCAGTGCTCTACCCAGCCCAAATCACTGACAGGATCAGCTCCCTCGACCAGGTCTTACCGCTGCTGAACTGAGCTCAGTACAACCGGCTAAGCACGAATTCCGGCAGTTCAAGCAGGGCCGTGCGGCAATCCGACGGGGGCAGGAAGCTCAGGGCCTCGTAGGCCTCATTCGCAAACGTTTCCGCCAGGGTGCGGGAGCGCTGGATGGCCTCGCTGCCGCGGACCAACTCCAGGGCTTGAGCCAGATCCCCGTCTTGGTTGAACTCGCGCTCAATCAAGCCCGCCAAGGCAGGACGTTCCTCCAATGCATAGAGGGCAGGGGCCGTCAGGTAGCCACTGGCTAGGTCACTGGCCGCGGGCTTGCCGAGCTGTTGGTCGCTGCCAGTGAAATCGAGGATGTCATCGACCACTTGAAAGGCCAATCCGAGCTGCCGGCCGAAGCGATAGAGGCAATCGAGTTGGTCCTCCGGCAGGCCGCTGAGCACGCCAGCCGCGCGGGCGCTGTTGGCAATCAGGGACGCCGTCTTGCAGTAGCTCTTTTCGAGATAGGTCTCGAAGCTCTGGCCGGTGTCATAGCGGTAAAGCCCTTGCTTCACCTCACCGTCGGCGAGATCCATGATCACGCGCGAGAGCAGCTTGACCACCTCAAGGTTGTCGAGGTTGGCCAGGTGCCAGCTGGCCTGGGCGAAGAGAAAATCGCCAGCAAGAACCGCAACCCGGTGGTTGAAACGGCTGTGGACCGTATCGACGCCCCGTCGGGTGGAGGCTTCATCCACCACATCGTCGTGAACGAGTGAGGCGGTGTGGATCATCTCGGTGATCTCGGCCAGCCGGCGATGGCGGCTCGTGAGCTCACCCTGGGGCGCGAGGGCCCTTGAAATCAGGAGAACGATGCCGGGGCGCAACCGTTTGCCACCGGCGCTGAAGAGGTGTTCCGCAGCGGCCTGAAGAATCGGGTGCCCAGCACCGATCAGACTGCGGAGATCACTCAGCAGAGCCTCGAGATCGGACTCGACCGGCTGTAGCAGCTCTGCAACGGTGGCCATGACCCCCAGCGGTGGGGAGATCCTAGAAGGCGCCTGCCTCCGACCGCTGCCTAAGCGGGGGTCAGACAGCGGGTTTGATCGGGTCCGAGCTGCCAGATCAGTGCCTGACTGGAGCTGCTCACCCCCACCAGACGCGAAAGGGCCCGATTGAAGGCCAAGGGATCGGCCGTTGTGGCGAAGCGCGGCGCCAAGACCCCGGCTGAATCCATGGCCAGCAGCTCGGCCTGGCGGAGCACATCGGCGAGATGGCGCGCAACGGCAGGCGCTGGATCCAGCACCGCCATCGCCGGTCCCACCAGGCGGCGAATGGACTCGATCACGAAGGGGTAGTGGGTGCAGCCCAGAACAATCGTGTCGGCACCAGCGTCCAGCATCGGCTGGAGGTAGCCCATCAAGCGGGCATCACAGTCCGGGCCCTCAAGATCCCCCTGCTCGACCAACTCAGCCAGGCCCACACAAACCTGCTCCACCACCTGCACCGCTGTGGCGTAGCGCCCAACGGTGGCGCGATAGAGCTGCCCTTGAAAGGTGGCCGGTGTCGCCATCACCCCCACCACCCCCGAACGGGTGAGCTGGACCGCTGGCTTCACCGCCGGCTCCAGGCCAAGGATGGGCAGCTGGGGAAAGCGCTGCCGCAGGGGCTCCAGTGCCACCGCCGATGCGGTGTTGCAGGCCAACACAATCGCCTTGCAGCCCTGGGCGACGAGATAGTCCGCAATTCCCAGGCTGTTGGCCTGAATCTCGTCAGCGGAGCGATGGCCGTAGGGGACATTCGCCTGATCGGCGACATAGAGAAGCGACTCCGACGGCAAGGCGTGAACCACCTGCCGCCAGATGCTTAAACCACCAACGCCGGAATCAAAGAGACCGATGGGGGCCCCGCTCATGGATAAGCCACGAGGTAGTTGAGGATGCCCATAGCGATAGCAACGGCCAGGCGCCGCCGGAAACTCGGATCGGCCAAGCGCGGAGCATCCAGCTGCCCGGTCACAAAGCCCATTTCGACAAGGGCCGCGGGCATCACCGTGCGGCGAATCACAAAGAAGCGGCCGGAGCGGGCACCACGATCCGGGGTTCCAGGCGAAGCCGCCAGCATTTGGTTCTGCAGCGATTGAGCCAGGCTCAGGGAGCGGCCACCTTGGAAATAGAAGGTCTCAACGCCGTTGACGTCCGGCCGGTCCATGCGCAGAGCGTTGGCGTGAATGCTCACGAAAACATCGGCTCGGTTGTTGTTGGCCAAGGCCACCCGTGGGGGGAGATCCACATCCACTTCGGAGGAGCGGGTGAGCAGGACTCGAACGCCTTTGGCCTGAAGGATCTGAGCCACCTGGAGGCTCACATCCAGAACGACATCGGTCTCCCGCAGGTTGTTGATCCCAATCGCCCCAGGGTCCGGTCCGCCGTGGCCTGGATCGAGCACCACGGTGTAGCGCCCTTGGGGAACCGAGGGGAGATCCCCCAGCTTGGGAATCGGTCCGCGCGGAAGCTGCAAGGAGGGAGGCGGAAGCGCCCGCCAACTGGGGCCCTGGGGCCGCTCAAGGCTGCCCTCTCCAATGGCCCGAAGCCCGCGGACGCTGGGGCCAAAGTCCATCGACCAGCGATCGACATCGGTGCCGACCAACTTGATCTGGCGGGGATCGAGACGTGTGCCCGGCTGGAACTCAATGACCAGACGGGTGGCGTTATCGGTGGGTCGGCCAATCCGAACCTCCCGAATCGCGCCATTGCCAACCAGGGTTCTGGACCGTTGAGGCGCACCGGGTAGATCCACCCAAATGCGAGGGCCAACAGGGCCATTGCCCTCCTCAAAAAAGGCCTGGAGACGGGTGGCCGGCGGCGTCCGCAGCTCCAGGACACCGTCCCGACTAATCCCCCAGGCCGAGAGGGCACTCCATGCCCTCGCCGGCAGGGCGGAGAGGATCGTGACGCAGGGAAGCAACAGGGCAAACCCAAGACGGGACAACCGCCTGACTTGGTGTTGCAGCGTCAGCAACGACACAACTCTCGCCTTAAAAGAGCGCTGGCTTGCGGTGCTGAAGGCTCGGCATCTGGGCCTGGATCCGCTGGCGATGGCCCACATCGATCGGTGCAACGGCCTGGCCCACCGAGGTCCCGGCATCGGAGAGCACGGTGCCCCAGGGATCGATCACCAAGGCGTGGCCATGGGTTTGGCGACGACCGCCGTGATGGCCCGTTTGTGCCGGTGCGACCACATAGGCGGTGTTTTCAATCGCCCGGGCCTGCAGCAGGACATTCCAGTGATCCTTGCCGGTAAACGCTGTGAAGGCCGCCGGGATAAAGAGCAGATCAGCACCCTCAGCCGCCAGGTGCCGGTAGAGCTCAGGGAAACGAACGTCGTAGCAAATGGAGAGTCCAACACGGCACAGGCCAGGAACCTCGACGACAGGCGGCAGCGTGTTGCCGGGCTGAACCGTTGCTGACTCCTGATAGGTATTGCCGTCGGGCAGATCGACGTCAAAGAGGTGGATCTTGTCGTAGGTGGCCAGTATTTGACCGTCCTTGGCCACGAGCTGGGCACGATTGCTGGTCAGACCGGCCCCCGCCGGCACCGGGTAACCACCACCCATCAGGGTCACCTGGTAGCGGCGCGCCATGGTGATGAGGAAGCGCTGCGCTTGCTCTGCAATGAGCGCGGCCTGCTCGAGGCGCTGGCTGTCCTCACCCATGAAGGCGAAGTTCTCCGGCAGGCCAACCAACTCGGCACCGCGGCGAACGGCCAGCTCAATCTGCTCTTCAGCGGCGGTGAAATTGGCGGTGAGATCAGCGCTGCTGTTGAGCTGGATTGCCGACGCCAGAAAGCTTGTCAACGCTGGAGTTTTGCCACCGCGGCCACTGTAAGGGGATCAAGCGGCCTGCAACACCCCTGGGCTGGTTTGGGTGGGAACCATGGTCATCGTGTCGACGGCCGCGCAACAGGCGAAATCGGCGTCATGGTTACCCAGACCGATCAGACGCTGGCCATGGCTTGCGGCCCGCAGGCAGGTTTCGGTGTCATGGCGCCATTGCTGCCAAAGGGCCAGGGCCGCCAGGGCCTCATCGTTGGCGCAGCGCACGCCCACATGGGGCGAGACGGCACACTCCATCGCAGCTGAAATCACGGCACCGGCAGCCAGGCTGTCCTCCAGGGAGTAGTCCCCTTCCCAGCCACTGCCGACGACCCAAACCCGCTCGACCCCATGGTCGATTAAGCGCTTGGCAACCGCCGTGCGGTTGGGCAGACAGGCCGTCACCAAGAGCGGCACGGGCTTCACAGCCTCCAGGGAGCGGGTGCCATTGGTCGTGCTCATGAAGATGCGCTTGCCCCCGACCACCTCAGGGGTCACCGCCAGAGGAGAGTTGCCCAAGTCGTAGCCCTCCACCCGCTGACCACCGCGCTCACCCGCGCGCAGGCAACGCTCAGGGACCCAGGCATCGGCCGCTTGATTCAGGGCCTCCAGCTCGGCGAAAGCCTGAATGGCCTCGGCACCGCTTTGCAGGGCACAGGCAATGGTGGTGGTCGCCCGCAGGACATCAATCACCACGGCCGCGTCGGGGCCGCCCTCAGCCACGGGGCGCAGGCTGGGAACGTTCTCCGAGGTGTGGAAATAGGAGATCTGCACGGCCGCAGTGACTCAAGGGGGTGCGTCACAGTAGGCAGAACCTGTTGAAAAGTTGAGAGCGCCATGGGATCTGCGGCCAACGCCATTGGATCCCAACGTGATCTGAGGGGCTTTTTGGAGCTGCTTGAGGCTCGGGGTCAGTTGCGCCGCATCAGCGCTCCGGTGGACCCGGACCTCGAGCTGGCGGCCATTGCCGATCGGGTGCTGGGCTGTGGCGGTCCCGCCCTGCTGTTCGAGAACGTCAAGGGCTCGAGCATCCCCGTCGCGGTCAATCTGCTGGGGACCCTGGAGCGGGTGCTCTGGTCGATGGGGATGGAGCGACCCGAGGAGCTCGAGACCCTCGGCGAGCGCCTGGCCCTGCTGCAACAGCCCAAGCCCCCCAAGGGACCGCGGGAAGCCCTGCGCTTTGGTTCGGTCCTGCTGGATGTCCTAAAGGCGAAACCCGACCTCGACCTGCTGCCCCCCTGCCGGCAGGAGGTGTTTCAGGGCGAGGCCGTCAACCTCGATCGCCTGCCCCTGCTGTGTCCCTGGCCCGGTGATGCCGGCCGGATCATCACCCTCGGCCTGGTCATCACCAAGGACCCTGAGACCGGCACCCCCAACGTCGGTGTCTACCGGCTGCAACAGCAGTCGATCAACACGATGACCGTGCACTGGCTGAGCGTCCGTGGCGGCGCCCGCCACCTGCGCAAGGCCGCTGCTCTGGGCAAACCCCTGGAGATCGCCATCGCGATTGGCGTTCACCCGTTGCTGGTAATGGCCGCTGCGACCCCGATCCCGGTTCAACTCAGTGAGTGGCTCTTCGCGGGTCTCTACGCCGGTGAGGGGGTTCGCCTGGCGAAGTGCAAAACCCTGGATCTGGAGGTGCCCAGCCACAGCGAAATCGTTCTGGAGGGAACGATCACCCCAGGGGAGGAGATGGCCGATGGCCCCTTTGGCGATCACATGGGCTTCTACGGAGGCGTTGAACCCTCACCGCTGGTGCGCATCCAGTGCGTCACCCAACGGCGCAATCCCACGTACTTCACGACCTTCAGTGGACGGCCCCCCAAAGAAGACGCGATGCTCGCCATCGCCCTGAACCGGATCTACACGCCGATCCTGCGCCAGCAAATTCCGGAGATTGTTGATTTCTTCCTGCCCATGGAAGGGCTCAGCTACAAGCTGGCCGTGATCGCCATCGACAAGGCCTACCCGGGGCAGGCCAAGCGTGCCGCCATGGCCTTCTGGAGCGCTCTGCCCCAATTCACCTACACCAAGTTCGTCGTCGTGGTCGATAAGTCGATCAACATTCGCGATCCAAGGCAGGTGATCTGGGCGATCAGTGCCCTGGTGGATCCACAGCGCGATCTCTTCGTCCTGGAGAACACCCCGTTCGACACGCTTGACTTCGCCAGCGAACAGCTGGGACTGGGGGGACGGCTGGCGATCGACGCCACCACCAAAGTGGGCCCCGAGCGCAACCACCCCTGGGGCGAGCCACTGCAACGGCCCGCCGAACTCGAGCGCCGCGTGGATCAACGCTGGGAGGAATTGGGCCTGGGCGACGTCGGTCAACAGGAACCCGACCCTGCGCTATTTGGCTATGTGCTCGAGCAGGTTCTCGAGCGGCTGCAACGGCCGGCCTGAACGATGTTGCGGCGCAGCGCTCTGCAGGCACTCCAGGCGTTACTGCACCTCGCCATGGTCAACCCCCAGTGGTGTTCCGTTAGCGAGATTGCCGAGGCCCAGGGACTACCCGCCCCGATGCTCGAGCAGTTGCTCCTGCAGCTGCGGCGCGCAGCACTCGTCGAGGCCAAGCGAGGTCGCCAGGGGGGCTACCGCCTCAGCCGCCCCGCCGAGGCCATTCCCGTGGGAGAGGTCCTCAAGGCCGTCGGTGCCCCCCTAGTGCTCGACGCCCCCGGGGACAGCAGCCGCGCCGAGCAGGACGTGCTCAAGAGCATGGGCCGTCGGCTGCAATCCGCCCTGGATCGCGAGCTCAAGCAGCTCACCCTTCAAGAACTCCTGTTTGACCTTCAGAGCTGGCAGGAATGCCTAAGCAACGAGGGCGGCCTGATGCTGGGTTAAGCCAGGGCGTCCCGCTGGAGATAAACGCGGATCAGCTTTTCATCCATCAGCCCGGAGCGAGCGACGGGGGCTTCGTTGCAGCGCTCAAACAGCCCCAGCAAGGTGGAGGCCTCAAAGGGGTGCCCCATCGCGCTGGCGATCGCCGCCACCTCATCGGCGGTGCAGACCTCATTGAGTCGCGCCCGCAGCTCAGCGTCGCCCTGAATCAGAGCGAGGAAGCCAAAGACTGCCTGAAGTTGCTCGGCCATGGACCCTTGATAGGGGGTCTGCTCAGTTTGGCGAGTTGAGCCTGTTTTCGATCAGTTCCTACGCTCGCTGAAACCAAGTCCTCCTCCATGTCCCTCGCCCTGGGCACCAGCAACGGCCGCAGCCTGAAGGGCCACGTTCGGGTCCCAGGCGACAAGTCGATCTCCCACCGAGCCCTGCTCTTTGGCGCGATCGCCGAGGGCACAACACGGATTGAAGGACTGCTTCCCGCGGAGGATCCGCTGAGCACCGCCGCCTGCCTGCGGGCGATGGGTGTTCAAGTCTCAGCGATTAAAGCCGGAAAAACCGTGGTCGTCGAAGGCGTCGGCCTCGATGGCTTTCAAGAACCCGAGAGCGTGCTGGATTGCGGCAACTCGGGTACCACCATGCGCCTGATGCTGGGTCTGCTGGCGGGCCGCAGCGGTCGCCATTTCGTTGTGACCGGTGATGACTCCCTGCGGCGCCGCCCGATGAAGCGGGTGGGTGGTCCCCTCTCCGAGATGGGAGCCACGATCCAGGGGCGCGCAGGCGGAAACCTCGCCCCCCTGGCGATCGAAGGCCGTCAATTGAAAGGGGCCACGATTCGCACCCCGGTGGCCTCCGCCCAGGTCAAAAGCGCGATCCTGCTGGCGGCGCTCACCGCGGACGGACCGACGACAGTGATCGAGCCAGTCCAGAGCCGGGACCACAGCGAGAGGATGCTGCGCGCCTTCGGCGCCGACCTCAGCGTTGGAGGTCCAGGCCAAACCGAAGTGACCGTGGTGCCGGGCTCGAGCCTCAAAGGGCAGGACGTGGTTGTGCCTGGTGACATCAGCTCAGCCGCCTTCTGGTTGGTTGCTGGTGCGATTACCCCCGGGGCGGACCTGACGGTCGAAAACGTCGGCCTCAACCCAAGCCGCACCGGCATTCTTGATGTTCTCGAGCAGATGGGAGCCCGCATCGAAGTGCTCAATGCCCGTGACGTCGCAGGCGAGCCCGTGGGTGATCTGCGGGTCGTCCATGGCCCCCTGAAGGGCTTCAGCATTGGCGCCGATCTGATCCCCCGGCTGGTGGATGAGATCCCTGTTCTTGCCGTGGCCGCCTGCTGCGCCGAAGGTCCCAGCCGGGTCACGGGGGCCGAGGAGTTGAGGGTCAAGGAAACCGATCGTCTGGCGGTCATGGCCCGTCAACTCGGAGCCATGGGCGCCCAGATCGAGGAGTTCCCCGACGGGATGACCATCCAGGGCGGCGTGACGCTGCACGGCGCCGAGGTCGATAGCGAAACCGATCACCGGGTCGCCATGAGCCTGGCCGTCGCCGCCCAGATCGCCTCGGGCATGACCACGATCGCGCGACCGGAAGCGGCCGCCGTCTCCTACCCGGGCTTCTGGGATGACCTCGAACGGCTTCAAGCTTGAGGTCCGCAGCACCGGCGACGGCAGTTTCAGCCTGTTCAGCCCGGAGTTCGGCGAAGCCTTCCACAGCAGCCGCGGCGCCCTAACGGAAGCACGCGAGAAATTCGTCGAACCCGCAGGGCTGGAGCGCCTGGGGCGGGGCAGCAGCCTTCGGGTCCTGGATGTCTGCGTCGGCACCGGCTGCAACACCGCTGCGCTGATTGAGGCCTGCGCCAGCCGAGGGCTGGAACTGCACTGGTGGGGACTCGAGCTCGACCGCGAACCCTTGGCCCAAGCCCTGGCGAGCCCTGCCTTTCGCGCGCAGTGGCAACCCGGCACGGTGGCGCGGCTTCAGGAACTCTGCAGCAGCCCAGGCATGCTCTGGGGAGACGCCAGGCTGGCGGTCCAGCCGCTGGTCGAAGAGCAGAAGGGGCAGTTCGATCTGTTGCTGTTGGATGCGTTCTCGCCTAGTCGCTGCCCCCAGCTCTGGAGCGTTGAATTTCTCGGTGCCCTGGGTTCCCTGCTCAAGCCCGAGGGCCGGTTGCTGACCTATTGCAGTGCGGCAGCCGTACGTCAGGCCCTGCGCCTGGCCGGCCTCGATGTCGCGGCGATCGAGGCACCCTGCGGACTGCAGCAGCACAAACAGGATTGGAGCGGCGGCACCGCGGCCAGCCCCTCCCCCCTGACACCCGGCCCAAGACTTCGGTCGCTCACACCGATGGAGATGGAGCATCTGGGCACGAACGCCGCCGAGCCCTATCGCGACCCCGGCTTCTGCCTGGACCGCAAAACGATTCTTCAACAGCGGCAACAGGCGCAGGCCAAGGCCATGCGCGAGGGGAACGTGGAAGGCACGAGTGCCTGGCGCCGACGCTGGGGACTTGCGGGCAACCACCAGTAGATTCCCGCTCAGCTACCCGCCCCTGCCGATGCTCGCCGTTGCCGTGTTGGCCGCCGGAAAGGGCACCCGCATGAAAAGCGACCTGCCCAAGGTGCTGCAGCCACTGGCGGGAGCAACCCTGGTGGAGCGCGTGCTCGGCAGCTGCCGCGCCCTGGCCCCCCAGCGCCAGATCCTGATCGTCGGACACCAGGCCGAGCGCGTCGAGCAGTCCCTGAGCCAGCACGGGGGGTTGGAATTTGTGCTGCAGCAGCCCCAGAACGGCACCGGCCATGCGGTCCAGCAATTGCTGGCGCCCCTGGCGGACTTTGACGGTGAACTCCTGGTCCTCAACGGGGACGTACCGCTGCTGCGGGAGGAGACGATCACCGCACTGCTCGAGCGCCACCGCAACTCCCAGGCGGCCGTGACCCTGTTGACCGCGAGGCTGGATGACCCAACCGGCTACGGGCGCGTCTTTGCCGATGCCAGTGGCCATGTCTCCGCCATCGTCGAGCACCGCGATTGCAGCGAAGAGCAACGGTCCAACAACCTCACCAACGCCGGGATCTACTGCTTCAACTGGAGCAAGCTCGCTGCGGTCCTCCCCCAACTGAGCACCGATAACGACCAAGGGGAGCTCTATCTCACGGACACCGTGGCGATGCTCAGCCCCGCCATACACGTGGAGGTGTCCGATGCCGATGAGATCAATGGCATCAATGACCGCTACCAACTGGCGCAATGCGAAGCGGTGATCCAGCAGCGCCTGCGTCGCCACTGGATGGCCGAGGGCGTGACCTTTGTCGATCCCGAGAGCTGCACCCTCAGCGATGGCACCCGGTTCGGCCGGGATGTCGTCGTGGAACCGCAATGCCATTTCCGCGGAGAAACCAGCGTCGGCAGTGGCTGCCGCATCGGTCCTGGGAGCTTCCTCGAGAACGCCAGCGTTGGCGAAGAGGTGGAGGTCCTCTACTCCGTCGTGCGTGATGCGGTCGTCGCTGATCGCTGCACGATTGGCCCCTACGCCCAACTCCGGCCTGGTACGGAACTGGCCCGGGACTGCCGGATCGGCAACTTCGTCGAAATCAAGAAGAGCCAAATCGCCGCGGGCAGCAAGGTCAACCACCTCAGCTACATCGGTGATGCCCAACTCGGCGAGAACGTCAACGTCGGAGCGGGCACCATCACCGCCAACTACGACGGGGTCAACAAACACCGGACCGTGATTGGTGCTGGCAGCAAAACCGGAGCCAACTCCGTGCTGGTCGCGCCGCTCACCCTGGGGGCCAACGTGACGGTGGGAGCCGGATCGACCTTGACCAAGGATGTCCCCGCAGGTGCCTTGGCCCTCGGCCGCGCCAAGCAACTGATCAAGGAGAACTGGTCCTAGGCGATCAGGCCAGATTGGCTCAAAGCTCTGGAAGCAGCGGAATCAAACGCTCAAGGGCAACACCACGGCTCGCCTTCAGCAACAGCACGTCTCCAGCCAGGAGCCATCGCTGAAGCGCTCCAGCCGCTTCCTCTGGCCGCTCGACGACCAACACCCGAGGCAAAGGCGCAGCCGCCTGGGCCATCGCCTCAGCCTCGGCCCCAATGGCCACAATCACCAAACCATCCAGCTGCAGCGCAGCAGCGCGCTCGGCCACCTGGCGGTGCAGGGCAACACTCTGCTCCCCGAGCTCCAGCATGGTGCCCAGGACCGCAAAGCGGCGGCCGGGCTGGCGCGCCAGTAGATCCAAGGCCGCCAAGACGGCTTCTGGGGAGGCGTTGTAGGTCTCATCCAACAGCGTCAGGCCGCCCATCTGCAGGCGCCGGTTGCGCCCCCCGGGACCGCAACACTCATCTGGCTCAGGACCTCTGCGGGCACCCCGAGCTCGTCAGCGACGGCCACAGCCAACAGCAGATTGCGGGCGTTATGGCGACCCTCCAAGGGCAAGTGGAGTTGCGATCCCCCCACGCGCATCACCCCAGCACGCTCATCGAGCTCACCGATCCAATCGGCCTGATCGGCGCCGGCGTCATCAGCCAGGGCAACCCGTGCGACCCGACCCGACCAAACCTGAGCCAGAGCCGCCTCGAGCAGTGGATCGCCCGCCGGCACAACGAGTAGACCGTCCTCCCGCAGGGCGGCCGTGATTTCCAACTTTGCCTGGGCGATCGCCTCCCGGCTTCCCAAGCGTCCGATATGGGCTGTCCCGATGTTGGTGACAACCGCCACGTCCGGGGCAGCGGCGCGGCTCAAGCGTTCAATTTCACCAAGGCCACGCATGCCCATCTCGACAACCACAGCCTGGTGTTCGTCGTTTGCGTTGAGGAGGGTGAGTGGAACGCCGATGTCGTTGTTCTCATTGCCACGGCTCGCCTGAACAGGACCCAAAGGCAGCAGGGCTGAGCGAATCAATTCACGGGTTGTGGTCTTCCCCGCCGAACCGGTCACGGCCACCACGGGGCAATGCAGCTGCCGGCGATGGAGCAACGCCAACTGCTGGTAGGCCTCAAGGCTGTCTTCGACGAGCCAATGGAGAAGACCCTCTGGAACTAGCTCACGTCGATTCCGTTGCACAAGGGCAGCCTGGGCTCGAACGGCCAACGCCTGGGGCAGGAACACATGGCCATCGAAGCGCTCACCCACCAGGGGAACGAACAGTTGACCAGCCGATAGCGTCCGGGTGTCGGTGCAGATCTCGCCGACGGCAGCCTCGGGATCCCAATCGGTTGAGGCACCTTGGGGAGCTCCCCAGAGGGCCGTCAGAGCGCCGAGCTGCATCGGATCAGGTGGACGGAGATTCGCTGAGCACGATCATGCCCTCACCGACCAGGGCATCTCGGGCGATGAGGCCAGAGCGGGAATCGCGTAGCTCCAGGTGTTCGTAGCCAAGCTGATTGGCCCACAGCTGCCATACCTCAGCGCGCCGCTGCTGCTCCTGTGGGGTCAGTGCCGGGAAGGCTGGCCGCACCTGCAGGATTAAGAGGGACTGGTCGGCAACGCCCTCGGCCTGGACCAGCAGTCCATCGGCCTCGGGTCGCTGCACCAGCTCAAGTAAAGGGTCGGGGGCATAGGGCCCCTCGAATCCCTCAGGTTCCAAATCAGAAGCGTCGGCATCGCTCGGTTCGCTCGGTTCGATCGGCTCAATCGGCTGAACCGGCGGCTCCTCAACGAGAGCAGGTGCTTGGGCCACCTGCGGATCGCTCATTGGCTCGGAAGATTGCTGCGGCTCAGGTGCGCTCTGCACCACGGCGGCTGGAGCGGCTGGTGCGGCTGGATCAGGGGCAGAGGGCCAGACCCGCAGCAGCAGGACCAGGGCCGACCCGAGCAGTGCCGCTAAGAACAGGGCTAAAGCCGGCCAGAACAGGGGAGCGAGATCCGACGGCCACCAGGACGGCGACCAGAGGCTTCCCTGGCGATTGCGTCGCCAAAGTTCCCGGGAGCGGAGCACAAGGTCACCGCGGACGGCGCCGAGGTCCTCGGCCAGGGAGAGCCAAGGGTTCTTGTAGGGCGCCGGCAGATTGCTGCGCCGTTCCGTGGGCGGAGGAGAACTCAGCGGCTGCTCCGGCGGCGCAGAAGCGAGAGGGGATTGCGCAGACCAGGAGCGGCCTCAGCCTCAGACACTTGGTCAAGGCCCTGGCGGCTCGGATCGGCCTGCTGACCCTGGGAGAACTGCTCCACCGCTTGGGCGTCGGGGGTCGGTTCTTTGACCCCTTTGACCTCCTTGTACATCCGGTCGTACTCCAGGGCTGAGCGATCCCAGCTGAAATTGGCCTGCATGGCACGGCGCTGCAGCTCCGTCCAACTCTGGCGATGGCGATAGGCCTCCCAGGAGCGGACAATCGAGGTGTAGAAATCGAGTGGCTCGTAGCGGTCGAAGCCAAACCCCGTGCCGGTGTGGCCATTGGGGTCGTGCGGGGGGACGGTGTCGACCAGACCACCGACGCGGCGAACCACCGGAATGGAGCCGTAGCGCATCGCCAGGAGCTGACTGATGCCACACGGCTCAAACCGACTCGGCATCAAGAACGAATCACTACCGGCGTAGATCAAGCGCGAGAGGGCGTCGTCATAGGTCAGGAAGACCGCAAAACGCCCCGGATAGCGGGAAGCCATCTGCCAAAGCCCCGCCTCGAGGTGCCGGTCCCCGGTCCCCAAGACCACGATCTGGCTGTCGGAATAGGCCAGGACCCGGTCCGCCACCTGCAGCAGAAGATCAATGCCTTTTTGGTCCACCAGACGGCTCACCACACCCATCAGATAGGTGTCGGGATTGACCGCCAAGCCCATGCGCTCCTGCAGGGCCCGTTTGCACACGGCGCGGCCCGAGAGGTCATCGGGGGTGAAGGTCGCGGGCAGGGTGGAATCGGTGGCCGGGTTCCAGGCGTCTTGGTCAATGCCGTTGAGGATGCCGCGCAACTTGCCGCTGACGAAATTCAACAGGCCGTCGAGCTTCTCGCCGTACTCAGGCGTGCGGATCTCCTGGGCGTAGGTCGGTGAGACCGCATTGACCCGGTCGGCGTAAAGCAATGCCGCCGCCATCGTGTGGTCACCCTGCATGTACCAGGGGCACCAGGTCATCCGATCGAGCTTCCAACGCCAGGGGCCCTGGTACTTGAGGTTGTGGATGGTGAAGACGGTGCTGATCTCTGCGTCCTGGTGCATCCAGACCGGAATCATCCCGGTATGCCAGTCATGGCAATGCAGGATGTCGGGCTTCCAGTGGTGCCAGGCAAATTCCGAGACGGCACTGGCAAAGAAGGTGAAACGCCAATCCTCGTCCTCGCCGCCGTAGATCCGCTCCGGATCGAAGACAGGGTGGCCGACCAGGTACAGGGGCAAGCCATTCGTCGGATGACGGGTTTCGAACACCGCAAAATCGGTGCCCATCGTGTGGCCACGCCAGATGGGATCAGCCGGGATCTGCAGAAGGCTCCAGAGGCGGCCATAGCCCGGCATGATCAGCCGTACGTCGTGGCCCAGGGGTGCCAGGGCCGGGGGGAGGGAGCCGACCACGTCGCCCATCCCGCCGACCTTCACCATCGGTGCACATTCAGCCGCGGCAAAGAGCACCCGCATGGCGATGGGATCGCAAGTAGGCGCAACTTTACGGGCAGTCTCTAGGGAAGGACCGTCACCAAGGTGCCGACCTCGACCAGCTCAAACACTTCCTGGACGTTTTCTTCGTAGAGACGTACGCAGCCATGGGAGACCGCACGTCCAACGGTCCAGCGGTGGGGCGTGCCATGGAAGCCCGCCACCGTGCAGCCGTTGACGCTGAGATAGCGCTCACCGTCCCAGGCATTCTCTTTGGGGGTGCAGTTGCGATGGAAGCCAATCCAGCGTGAACCCAGGGGATTCTTCGGGCCTTGAGGGACCTGGGAGCCATTGCCTGGATGCTGCCAAACGGGCTTGGCCACCTTCTCGAGAACCCGATGGCTGCCGGCGGGCGTTTCCCAACCGTCCGTACCAACGGCGGCGGGGTAGCGATGCAGCATCCGGCCGTCCTTGATCACCATCAACTGTCGCGTCTGGCGATCGAGCACCAGGTGGAGTCCCTCCTGATTCATCAGCGAGGTCGGAATGCGGGAGAGGGCCACCGCATCACTAATGACCGGTGCCGGAGGTGGAATGGGGTCGGGTTGGCGTGCCTCAGCGATCTGCGGAACCAGGGCCAAGGCCAAAGGCGCCAGGAGGGCGAGGCCAGTCGAGCGGGAAAAGGTCACAAGCCAAGCAGCAGTCTCACCTAGGACTAGCTACGAGACTTCAGTTGTGCTACGGCAGCCAGTCGGAGCCAGAAAAATCGGGAGACCGCTTCTCCAGGAATGCATTTCTGCCCTCCTGCCCCTCTTCGGTTCGATAAAAGAGATGGGTGGCTTGCCCGGCCAGTTCTTGGATGCCCGCAAGACCATCGGTCTCCGCATTGAACGCCGCCTTCAGGCAACGGATCGCCGTCGGGCTGTGCTGCATCACCTCCCGCGCCCAACGCACCCCCTCCAGTTCGAGCTGATCAAGGGGAACAACGGCATTGACCAAGCCCATCTCCAACGCGTCCTGGGCGCCGTACTGGCGGCAGAGGAACCAGATCTCCCGCGCCTTGCGCTGGCCGACCACGCGGGCGAGATAACCAGCGCCAAAGCCCCCGTCAAAACTGCCCACCCGCGGACCGGTCTGGCCGAACCGAGCGTTCTCAGCCGCCAGGCTCAGGTCACAGAGCAGGTGCAACACCTGTCCGCCACCGATGGCGTAGCCGGCCACCAGGGCAATCACCACCTTGGGCAGGCTGCGGATCAGGCGCTGCAGATCCAGAACATTCAGCCGCGGCAGGCCGTCATCACCGACGTAGCCCCCGTCACCGCGGATGCTCTGATCACCGCCGGCACAAAAGGCATAACCACCATCGGGGGCAGGGCCGACCCCGCCGAAGAGGACCACCCCAACCCGCGGGTTATCCCGCACCCGTGAAAACGCATCAAAGAGTTCGCTGACGGTCTTTGGACGAAAGGCGTTGCGCTTTTCCGGGCGATTGATCTGAATCCGGGCGATGCCCTCCTCACTGAGATCAAACAGGATGTCGTCGTAGGAGCCCTGGGGAATCCACTGCACAGCGGCTTCAGCGGGTGGCGAGTTCGACCATTGTGCGGCGCAGGCTTTGCCGCAACTCCGCATCCACCTGGCGATCGGTTTGCACCACAAGAAGGCTGAGCGTCTGCCCATGCGCCCAAGCCATCGCCTGGGGCAACGCCTCCAGGCTCGCTACGCGCTGGGCGGGGATGCCATAGCCCTCGGCCCAGCGCAGGTGGTCCATGGCTTGTGGCATCGCGAACAGGCGCTCGAAATCCAGGGCCGGACGGATGGGCAATTGCTCAAAGATGCCACCGCCGCCGTTATCGACCATCACGACCGTCAGCTGGGCGCCACGCTCTCGCAGCTGCTGCAGCCAAAGCCAGCCATTGGCGTCGTGCAGCAGGGCCAAGTCACCGCTCAAGAGCACCAGGGGGCCTCTGCTGATGGCCAAACCGGCAGCGAGGGACAACGTCCCATCGATGCCCGAGGCACCGCGGAAGCCGTCAATGCTGCGGCAAGGGGCATCCGGGGCCGAGAAGCTCTCCCAGTCCCGCACAGGACTGCTGCTGGCGAGCATCAAGCCCCAATCGGCTGGCAGAGCGCGACTGAGGCTCCGGGCCAAGCCTGGCTCCGAGAGCCCCTGCGCCGGGAGCAGCTGGTCCAGACGCTGCTGCACCTGCTGCTCAGCCGCCCACCAGAGGTCGCGCCACCGCTGGTTAACAGCAGCCACTGGAGCGTCCCAGCGGGACGCGGGGTGCTGAGCGAGCCAGGCCTCCAGTCCATGGGGCCAATGCTGGCTGGCCGTGCCCAAGGCATCGAGGTTGCGCGGATCCTGTTCACTCACCAACAACTGAACGCCGGCGCTTCGCTGAATCCAGGCCTGCAGACGACGGCTCGCTGGCACCGGCCCCAGGCGCAACAGTTGTGGCGCAGAAGGCAGCTGATGGCCCTCTGCCAGGAACAGGTCGTAGCTGAGAACACAGCTCAGGCCAGGCCAACCCCGCAGCCCGGAGAGCGGATCAGCCAAGACCGGCCAACCCGTCCGCGCCTGCCAGCGCTGCAGGGCAGCGGCAAAGCCCGGCAAGTCCTCCGCGCGACCACGCCAGGGACCGGCGATCACCACCCCTGGGCGATCGAGATCGAAAGGAAGACCCTCTCCAGCCCCGGCCGCAAGAGAGGGAATCAGGTCTTCGGCACGGGCCGCCTCAGGGGGCTGCGCCTTGAGTTCGCTCTGCAGGCGGCTGATGCTCTCGGCCGGGGCATGCAGGGGTTCTTCAAAGGGGAGATTGCAGTGCACCGGGCCCCAGGGGGGAAGCAGCGCCTTCGCCCAGGCCTGCTGGGCAAACACCCGCAGATCCGAGCGCTCCATCGCCGCCAGACCCCGGGGATCCCCCTGAAGCAAACAGCGGCAAGAGGAGGCAAGAAACGACTCTTGATTGACCGTCTGATTCGCCCCACAACCCTTCAAGCGGGCGGGGCGATCGGCGCTCAGCACCAGCAGCGGAATCGCACCGAAATCGGCCTCCACGACCGCAGGAAGCAAATTTGCCACCGCAGTTCCCGAGGTGGTCACCAGGGCCGCAGGACGACCGTCCCCGCGACTCAAACCGAGGGCAAGAAAGGCCGCTGAGCGCTCGTCCACGCCGCAGAACAACTCCAACCCTTGCTCCGCCAGCAGTCCAGCGGCCAAGGCCAAGGGAGCCGAACGACTCCCAGGGCAGAGCACCAGACGCCTCAGCCCCTGGCGCTGGAGCTCAAGCAACAACGCAAGCGCCGCCTGAAGATTCGCCTCAGCACTGCAGGGGTGGGGAGGGGGAAGAGGCACCGGGACGGGCCATTGATCAGGATGTGGCGATCATGCCGGCCCACGCTGAATCGATGCAGACTCCGCCACAAGCACCCGAGTCCGCGGTGAAGGGCTGGAGATCGATCCTGCTGTGGCTGGCATTGGCCCTGGTGCTGCGCTGGGCAGTGATCGAACCGCGCTGGATTCCCTCCGGTTCCATGCTCCCCACCCTGCAACTGCAGGACAGGATTCTTGTGGAGAAAATCCGGCCCAAACTGGGCTCTGGCGTTCCAACAGGAAGCGTCGTGGTCTTCCGTGCCCCTGAGCAGCTCGTCGCCGCTGGCTATGACCCAGCGGCAGCTCTGATCAAACGGGTGATCGGCCAACCCGGCGATGTCGTGGAAATCCGCGGAGGTGAGCTGCTCCGCAACGGTGAAGCCGTCGCGGAACCCTGGCGCACTGAGGCGATCGACTACAGCTTTGGCCCCGTCACCGTCCCCGATCACCACCTCTTGGTTCTTGGGGACAACCGCAATGCCAGCCTCGATTCCCACGTCTGGGGACCACTGCCCGAGCAGGATCTGATTGGCACCGCTGTTCTGCGTTACTGGCCCCTCAGGCGGGCCGGTTTGATTCGGTTCCCCGCCCCAGAGCCAGAGAATCAGCTGGGGTAGGGTGCAACCCTGACGTGGAGCACGCCGGAATGTTCAACCCGGAGTTCCTGACCAGCGACAGCGAACCGATCAGCGGCAACTCCCTGATTCAGTACCTGCAGGAACAGTCTCCGGACGTATTGCAACGCGTGGCTCGCTCCGCCAGCGGCGACATTCAAGACATCATTCGGCACAACGTCCAAGGCCTGCTCGGGATGATTCCCGGTGAGCAATTCGACGTGAAGATCACCGCCAGCCGTGACCATCTGGCTGGTCTTCTCGCCTCGGCGATGATGACGGGGTATTTCCTGCGCCAAATGGAGCAGCGCATGGAATTGGAAGCAACGCTGTTCGACGACGGCGGCGCCGACGCAGACCCCGGCGAACTCAGGCTCTAGGCCGAGTCTTCACCCGGAACAACACCGGAGCGCACCAACAACTGATCGATCGAGGCGAGGTAGTCCCAGTTCCCCTCGTTTGGGGCCCACTCCCTGCGCTCGAACGCATCGGCCAACTGGGCCAACTGTTCGTTGGAGCAGGGCACAGGAGCGTCGTAATGGGCCGGCACGACCCAGCGCACCTGGGGCAGTTGCGCCAATTCCCGCAACCAGCGAATCACCACGGGCCTGGCACGAGGAAAAACCAGGCGCTCCAGCACGGGTGCCACCAGAAGCGAGCCGCTCGGCTGGGTTAACGCTTCAAAGGCAGTACGGGAACTCGAGCGCCACTGAAATGGGAAGAGGCCGAAATAACTCCGGGCTGAGCGACAGCCCGGCTGAAACGCCTTGGACAACAGCTCGCGGAGGGGTGGAACCTCCAGGGCCTCCGGCCGCAAAAACGAAGAAAACAAAGCCAGACGCTCCCAACCTTTTTGGCGCAGTTCCGGCGTATCCGTCAGGGGTTGATCACCACTGTCACGGGCATGGAAGAGCAGGGGGGTGGGATCGAAATCAAAAATGGTTGGTGGCTCCGGGCTAATGGCCACCAAGGCATCCGTCAGCAGCAGCGAGCCACTGGCCTGATGCAGGCAGGCAAATTCCTGAAAGCGACCCAGCCCAAGGTCAAGCGGACCCAAGGACGACCACACCAGCTCGTCGCTGTGGGGATAGCCATCCTCCTGAAGCACCCGGGTTCGAGCCCGCGGGAAGCCCAACCAGCTGGCAGGCAGGTTGATCGGGAAGCTCCACTGACCGGGGGTGATCCAAACCTCCGCCTCGGGAAAAGCCCGCGCCATCGGCGGGACAGGAAGCTTGTGCTCCAACCCTGAGGCCGTCGGCAACACAATCGTTTGGACCGCTCCAAAACGCTCCTCCAAGGAGCGAAGGGCCTGACGGACCTCGACGGTGGGCGCGACTGGGGCATAGAGCATCAGGCCACCACGCACACGGACCACCGACATTCGGATGGGCACCGCCACGTAAAAGACACCCTGGAGCTGCTCGAAACTCCAAAGCTGGTCTGGGATCAGCTCACGCACCAGCGTGCGCTTGCGCCCGTAGGGATAGAGGGGCAGCAACGGCCACCAAGTCCAGCGCTGGTCGGAAGCGGCAACCATCGAGCGCTTCAGGTCAGCAGCACCAGGCTGATGCTCATCACGAGCATCCCCGCGGTGACACCGAACATCATCAGGTGGTGCTTGGCGCCCGTGCGTTGGGCCGCCGGGAGCAACTCGTCGAAGCAGATGTAGATCATGATTCCGGCGACGCTGGCAAACACCAGGCCCAGAACCACGTCATTGAGAAAGGTCCGCAGAAACACGTAGCCGATCAGCGCTCCGACTGGTTCCGCCAAGCCCGAGGCAAAGGAAATCCAGAAGGCCTTGCTTCGGCTACCGGTGGCGTAATACACGGGCGCTGAGACCGCGAGCCCCTCCGGGATGTTGTGAATGGCAATGGCGATGGCGATCCCAATGCCAAGCCGGGGTTCAGAAAGCGCCGCCACAAAGGTGGCCAACCCCTCGGGAAAGTTGTGAATCGCGATGGCCAGGGCCGAAAACAGCCCAGTGCGCATCAGTGCCGAGGAATCGGAGCCTTCGCGCAAGGGCAAAATCGCCAACTCGTGCGAAGGGAGCAAGCGATCAATCAGCGCAAGAGCCAGCATCCCGGCAAAGAAGGCCAGAACCGTGACGAGATAGGCCGTGCTGGTGCCCAGGGCAGGCGTCAGGGACTGGCGGGCCTTCGGGAAGATCTCCACGAAGGAGACGAAGATCATGACCCCGGCAGAAAAACTCAGGGCGCTCGTCAGCAATCCCGGGCTAAAGCGCCGGCTGAGCACGCCAAGCCAACTGCCGATCCCTGTCGACAGGCCTGCGCCGAGGGTCAGCAGGAAGGCCGGCAGTACCTGGTGGTCCAGCGCTTCCAAGCCCGGCTCCTCGGCAAAGGTGGTTCGATGATCGCAGGCCAGGAGGCCCTTGGTGGGCGGATCGGCCGATCCAGGCACGTTTCAACAATCCCGGGCTCGACCCGCAACGCCTGGACAGATGCCCCCACATGGGGCAGAACACAGACATCGCTGCACGAGCGGGCCATGCAGACGCCATTTGGGATCTGGCTCCCGCAGGTCACAGTGCTGCGCTGCCGGCAGTTCGAGCAGGCCAGCGATGCCGTCGAAGCGGTGCGGGAGCGCCAATGCGTCGTGCTGCAACTCGAAGGAATGGAGCCCAGCGAAGCGCAGAGAATCCTCGATTTCGTGGCCGGCGCCGTCCATGCCCTGGACGGCCAAATGGAGCGTGTGGGTGATGGGACCTACCTCTGTGCACCGGCCGGGGTCGGCGTCAGTCAGCTCAGCGGCTCCTCGGAATCATGCGTCGAACCGGCCTGAACCCGGCGCTCCAACTGCACGAACAACAGCCAGGCCAGCCCAGCCGAGACACCTCCGGTCCAATCGGAGCGCAGAAGCTCAATGATCGAGGCGGTGCTTGCCGTCACCCTGAGGACCCGCAGGGCCAGGCGACCAAGTCGGTTAGCCATAGGGGCCAAAGCGTGTTGCACAAGCTGCTCCGCACTGGGCGCCCAGCCTGATGGAATCAGCGAGCGACCGTTGGGCCGCAAGGCCCGTCACGACACCTGCCGCAAAACTGTCGCCGCAGCCATAGCTCTCCACCAGGGGACCTGGAAGCGGAGCCGCGTCGTACCGGCCGCCTGGAACGCTGTGGCCTCCGGCGGCTCCCTCGGTGCGGATCAAGGCACGGGGCGCGGGTGTGAGTTGCGTGGGATCCACCGCCTCTCCAGGATCCAGGCCACTGCCAATGAGGGCATCCAAGGGAACAGCGGCCTCCTGCAGCACGGGTAGACGGACCCGCGGTGTGGCCGCCAGAACCTTGGAGGCGCGGCAGGCGCGCAGGAGCGGCGCATCAGCCGCCGTGACGAAGAGTCCATCGCAGTCCGCCAGGTCCTTCCACGGCAACGGATCACTGAGGGACGGGCTCAGGCGGTCTCCGATCACCGTGATCGCCCGATCACCTCCGGGATCCACCAGGCTCAGGCCCCGCCGGGTCGGAGCATCCCTCCAGGCCACATGGAGCTCAAGACCCAAGGCTTGGAGGCGTTGCACGCAGGCCTCCCCAACCGCATCCCGCCCCAGGGCCGTGAAGAACTGAACGGGTTGCCGGGTCAGCCGCGCCATCTGCACCGCGACAACCGCGCCACCACCGGCGGGCTCCTCCAGACTGCGGAGCGCATGGCCAATGGCACCCGGTCGAGGCAGTTGATCAACCGCCAGGAATTGCACCCACTCGATGTGACCAACCACGGCCAAACGCATCGGCGGCAGTTCCGGTGCTGACCAAACAACGGGGTCGGTGGACACAGCGAAGCACGAACAACTGCTGGAGCTCCATCAAAAGCCAGGCGGGCCTGCACACAAAAAAGCCCTCGCTAACGCGAGGGCTCTGGGAATAGGGGCCAATCCGTTGGGGCTCAGCCAATCGACGGTGCAGTCAGAGCCACCGGGGTGATCTCGGACGCAGCCAGGTCGAGGGGGAAGTTGTGAGCGTTGCGCTCGTGCATCACTTCCATACCGAGGTTGGCGCGGTTCAGCACGTCAGCCCAGGTGTTCAGCACACGACCCTGGGAATCCAGGATCGACTGGTTGAAGTTGAAGCCGTTCAGGTTGAAGGCCATGGTGCTGACGCCCATGGACGTAAACCAGATGCCGACAACAGGCCAAGCACCCAGGAAGAAATGGAGGCTGCGGCTGTTGTTGAAGGAGGCGTATTGGAAGATCAGGCGACCGAAGTAACCGTGGGCAGCCACGATGTTGTAGGTCTCTTCCTCTTGGCCGAACTTGTAGCCGTAGTTCTGGGACTCGCTCTCGGTGGTTTCACGCACCAGGGAGGAGGTCACCAGGGAGCCGTGCATGGCGGAGAACAGGGAACCACCGAAGACACCAGCCACACCAAGCATGTGGAAGGGGTGCATCAGGATGTTGTGCTCAGCCTGGAACACCAACATGAAGTTGAAGGTTCCAGAGATGCCGAGGGGCATGCCATCGGAGAAGGAGCCCTGACCGAAGGGATACACCAGGAACACTGCAAAAGCAGCAGACAGCGGAGCGCTATAGGCCACGCAGATCCAGGGGCGCATGCCGAGGCGGTAGGAGAGTTCCCACTGACGGCCCATGTAGCAGGAGATGCCGATCAGGAAGTGAAAAACCACCAACTGATACGGACCGCCGTTGTACAGCCACTCGTCGAGGCTGGCGGCTTCCCAGATGGGATAGAAGTGCAGACCAATGGCATTGCTGCTGGGGATGACAGCGCCAGAGATGATGTTGTTGCCGTAAATCAGGGATCCGGCAACAGGTTCACGGATGCCATCGATATCCACCGTCGGGGCGGCGATGAAGGCAACGATGAAGCAAATGGTGGCGGCCAGCAGGCAGGGAATCATCAGGACGCCGAACCAACCCACATAAATGCGGTTGTCGGTGCTGGTGACCCACTCGCAAAACTGCGTCCAAGAACTGGAGCCGCTCTTACGAAGAGCAGTGGTCATAAGGGAAGGCCCAATCGAGCCAAATGAGTACGAATGCCGCAGATGCGGCCTGCAAAACCTAGGTGCCCCTAGAAAACATTTCCTGGAGCAAAAATTAAATTCAGGAAAGAACCAAAATGTTCATGAAGAGCTTCATGAAGCCTTCATGAAGCTATGTATAGCGCTCGAGTCTGCGCGGCCTGGCGATTAGGCGGGGGCCGATTGTTCTTTGAGCCACTGCTGCGCAGAAACCAAAAACGCGCTCCAGTCCAGTTTCTCCTCGTCCGCCGCGCGGGCAACCAACAGGGGAGCCTGGCGCTGCAAGAGAGCATCCAACTCCGCTTCGGGAACGCCGGCGGCCAAAGCCATGTAGTCCGCCATCGCCCGGCCCACAACCCTGGTCAGATAGGCGGCACTGAGGGCCTGCATGGCACCCCCCACAAGCCATGTCGGACCGTGCCACTTCACCACCGACGCCAGGGCTTGAGAGCTCCACTCGACAACCCCCAGACTCAGCGCCGCCTTGCCCAACTGAGACGCCGAGGCTTGCAGTTGCTCAAGGGACCAAGGGCAATTCCAAAGCCTGGCCATCTCCTGCAGCATCAAGCCATTGGCAGCGGCCAGCACCAACAGATCCAAGCTGGGAAGCGGCGCCACAACGACGCCCGCCGCCACGGTCCACTGGGTGCGTTGCAGCAAACGGGACCAGTGCTGGCGGCGCAGGCCCTCGAGTTCAAGCTGCCAAGACGCATGCAACTCCTGCAGGCAGCGTTGTTGGTTGCGCTCCCGGCTCAGAGGTGTGGATTCCGCGAACCAGGAGGTGAGGTCTCGCCAGCCACTGGCTTCCTGGGCCGCAAGCGGCCAACAGCGCCCGCGCAGATGAACGGGAAGCTGCTGCTCGAGTTGCTGGAGCTGGGCGGAACTCTCGAGCTCCGGTTTCGTGCGCACCAGAATTCCCACCCGCTGCTGCTCTGGCAGGGCTTCAAGCCAGCGCAAGTCAGCCGCCGTCAGGGGCAGATCGAGTCGATACAGCAGCAGCTCGCAGTGGCGAAACACCTCCGGCCACTGCCAGGACTGAGGAGACAAGGGCAGGGCGTGACTGCGATGCACCCGAAGTGGATGCACAGAGGGGCAGTGACACAACAGCTGCTCCTGCTCGGAAGCGCTCCAAGCTGCGGTCCCCACCAGGGCCAGCTGAATGCAGGTCTCCTCTTGGCGCTGACGCAACAGCTCCAGCTGAGAGCGGCGCTGACTCTGGTGGAGCTCAAAGGTCTTGGCCTGAGCACGACCCTCCTCAGTGCTGGCTGCCTGCAGCACTTGGAACTGCTCAAGAACCGCCTCACAGCGCTCAAGCCAACCCTCGGAGGACTGAGGCAGGTGCTGACCGCTTGGATGCATGCGCCCGCCAAGCAACCAGAGGCCGGCCCCTGCGGCACCCAAGCCCATCAGCGAGGAGAGGGGCCCATGGAGGGACTCCAGCACCATCCAGCCGCCGCCTGCTGCCGCAAGCCAGGGCCAATGCCGCATTCCCTGGCGCAGAACCTGCGCTTTGAGCTCCTCCCCCAGTGAGACGGGCCTCGGCGATGGGGATTCAGCTGAGACCTGAGGAACCGTCAATGGGGAGCCTGAATTCGGCGGCCGCGCCAACTCTTTAGCTCAGCTATTAACCCATGCCCAGACCCAATAGCGTGGGAGGAGCTCAATGAGCCTCCTTGGCCATGGGTCTTGCTGGCCAAACCAACGAGCGGGCCGACCGCCGGTCCGAGGTCCAGAGGGTCCTGCTGGTGGCCCTCGGGGTCAACGTGGCGATGACGCTGCTCAAGCTGATCATTGGTCTCTTGAGCGGATCCCTTGCGCTCTTGGCGGATGCCATGCACAGCGCCACCGATGGCTTGTCCAGCCTCCTGGGGCTGATCACCAATGGCCTCTCGGACCCCAAGCCGGACCGCGATCACCCCTACGGCCATGACAAATACGAAGCGGTCGGAGCCCTAGCGATTGCGGGCTTCATTTGCTTGACGGCCTTTGAGATCGTGCGCACAGCCCTCGAGCGCATCAGCTCGGGCCTGCCCCCAATCCGCCTGGATGGCCAGGAGCTGCTGCTGCTCCTCATCGTCCTGGGCTGCAATCTGCTGCTTGCCGGATACGAGCGCAGTGAGGGCAGACGCCTGGGCAACCAGCTGCTGTTAGCCGATGCCAAACACACCACCAGCGACATCTGGACCACCGTTGTGGTCCTGGTCGGTCTCTGTGGGGTCGTTCTGTTCAAGCAGACCTGGCTGGACGTGGCGATGGCCATCCCGCTCTGCGTCCTCTTGATCCGTGTCTGCTGGCAGGTGCTGAAGACCAACTTGCCCTGGTTGGTCGATCAAATCGCCATTGCACCGGAATCCATCCACGAGACGGCGATGGGCGTCCCTGGAGTCCTCAACGTCCATGACATCGCCAGCCGCGGGGTTCTGGGTCAGCGCGTGTTCATTGAGCTCCACATGGTGGTGGATGCCGATGACCTGCCCAAAGCCCATCGGATTACCGAGCTCGTGGAGGAGCATCTCGAGCGGCGCTTTGGACCCGTTCGCTGCACAATCCACTTGGAACCACGGGAGTACGCGGAATCCACCATCACCTTCCAGGGGACCCATGGCTGAGCTCCTGCGCTGGCTGACCCCCCATCAGCAGCAGCTCTTGACCGATCTCAGTGACCGCCAACAACTGTTGGCTTGCTGGGATGGCGATCGGCCCATTGCCCTGCTCGAGCGCTGCTGGTTGCGGCTGCAGATCCTGCCCATCAGCAGGCTCAGCGCGGTTTTACCGCCCGACAACAGTGGTGAAGTCCCAGAGTTGATTCGCTTCCGCAACCTGATCCGCGCCGGTTTCTCGAGCGCAGAAGCGGAAGAGCAATGTTGGGATGAGTTCGGGAAGGTGGCCTGCTCCGAGGCGCTCCAACGCTTTTGGGCCGCACAAGATCAGGGTTGCCATGGCTGGACGCTGCAGGCCTACCTCGACCTGCTGTCGCGCTACCGAAGCAGCATCGAATCGGAGGGACCAAATCCTTTGCCAGTACTGGTCTTGGCCCGAGCAGGCAGTCCAGAACACCATCGCCTGATTTGGCACTGGCCGGCCTCACTGTCGGTAGGGCACACTTGCCGCTGACTTCTTCAGGTGTGCGGCCATGGCCGACGGTGATTTCCAGCGAAATTCGGGCGAGCAGTCCCAAGGCAACCGCGGTCCTCGCGAAGGTGGCGGGTTCCGCATTCGCCTGAGCGATAACGAGATGCGCGCCGCCCGCGCCGTGCAAGAGGCTTTTGGCGTCCGTTCCACCGTGGCAGCCCTGGGCCTGTCCCTGCGCACCGTGGCCCAGCTGATCGAAGAGGGCCGGATTGACGACATCGTTGCCCAGCAGAAGGCCAGTGCCGGTTCCCGGGGACGGGGCGAGCGCGGTGACCGTCGTGGCGAGCGCAATGAGCGCCCTGGCAACCGCCCCAATCCGTTTGCCCGTCCCGCCAAACCAGCAGCCGCCGTCCCTCAAGAGGAGACGGTGAGCGAGGAAGCCGCGTCGGAAACCACCGAAGTGGCAACAGAGCAAACCACCACCGAAGAGACCACCGAGGCCTGATTCGAGGCCGCTGCCGGGTCCTGCCTCCAGGCAGAATCCGGCGAACATTTCGCCAGCTCGCATGCAACGCGCCAGGGTCCTGTCCGGAGTTCAGCCCACTGGCGCCTTGCATTTGGGCAATTGGCTCGGAGCCATCCGCAACTGGGTCGGACTGCAGGAGACCCACGACACCTTTTTCTGTGTCGTGGACCTGCACGCGATCACCGTGCCCCATGACGCGGCCGCCCTGGCCCGTGACACGCGCAACACCGCCGCCCTCTATCTCGCCTGCGGAATCGATCCTGAGAAAGCGACGGTTTTCGTCCAGAGCCATGTCTCAGCCCACAGCGAGCTCTGTTGGCTCCTGAACTGCGTCACACCGCTCAACTGGTTGGAGCGGATGATCCAGTTCAAGGAGAAGGCCGTCAAACAGGGGGACCAAGTCTCCGTTGGCCTTCTGGACTACCCCGTGTTGATGGCGGCGGACATCCTTCTGTATGACGCTGACCTCGTGCCCGTTGGCGAGGACCAGAAACAGCACCTGGAGCTGGCCCGAGACATCGCCCAGCAGCGAATCAACGCTCGCTTTGCCCCGCGGGATGCCGAAGGCGAGCCCATCCCCGTCCTGAAGGTGCCCGAGCCGCTCATCCTCAAGGAGGGTGCCCGCGTAATGAGCCTGACCGACGGGCGCAGCAAGATGAGCAAGAGCGACCCCAACGAAGGATCCCGCGTTAATTTGCTGGATTCGCCTGAGGTGATCACCAAGAAGGTCAAGCGCGCCAAAACCGATCCCGTGATGGGCCTCGAATTTGGGAACCCGGAGCGCCCCGAAACCGACAACCTCTTGGGGCTCTATGCCCTGCTGAGCGGCAAAGGTCGTGAGGCAGCCGCTGCAGAGTGCGCCGCGATGGGCTGGGGCACCTTTAAACCCCTACTGGCCGAGACACTGGTCGAAGCGCTGCGCCCCATTCAAGAGCGCTACAACGACCTGAGCGCTGATCCCGCCGAACTGGACCGCGTCCTCAAAGCAGGCAGCGAGCGCGCCAATGCTGTGGCCCAGGCCACTCTGGAGCGAACCCGCGAGGCACTGGGCTTCCTCAAGGCGAACTGAGGCCCCAAGCCGCTAATCAAAAACGGAAGGAAAGATAAAGGTGGCTAATTCGTTACAGCGCATTGGCCAGCCAAAAACCTCGCCAATCGCCCTGGAGAACTAAAAATCAACCTGCAGCACATCGAGGCAGCACTTGTCCAGTTCGGACGGGAAGTCTCACCTTGAGACTCGGCTAGCCAGCAGTCTCAATGGACTGCGACGTTGTGCCGCTTGCCAATTCGTCATTCGCTCCAGCATTCCCTCAAGCCCAGTCGTGCCGCCGCTCCGGCCTGCTCACTGGGTCTGCTGCTTCTGGCCGCTGGCCCCCTCGTGACTCCCTCCAAGGGAGTCGAGGTGGATCAGTCACTGGAGCAGATCGTGGCGGCTGCCAGCGAGACCGAGGACGGAGAGCTGTATGCAATCACCCCGGAGCGCCGGGCCCTGCTCAACACCATTCGCTACGCCGAGGGCACCTGGAAACAAGGCCCCGAGGGCTATCGCACCCTCTACGGCGGCGGGCGTTTCAGCAGCCTGGCCAAACACCCTGATGTGGTGGTGGTGAAGCGCTACACGAGCGCGGCCGCAGGTGCCTATCAATTCCTGCCCGGCACCTGGAAAGAAGCCGCAAACAAACTGAGCCTTCGCAGCTTCAAGCCCCACAACCAGGACCAAGCGGCCCTGTATCTGGTGGATCGCCGCGGTGTACTCGATCAAGTCGACCGCAGCGGCTTAACCCGCGGGGTGATGGCCGTGCTGTCCAGGGAGTGGGCCTCCTTCCCTAGCCACAACGGACTGAGCGCCTACGGCCAACCCGTGAAGAAGGCTGCGGAACTGGCCAACTTCTACGAATCCAACCTCAAGCAACTGAAGCGCAGCCGCTGGGCTCAGGCCTGAGGAGGATCGGGGCGCTCTTGCTCCGGAAGCGGCACTCCCGCCACCCGCAACATCGCGGAGAGGTTCCAGACCCGCATCATCAGGCGATGCCAAGGGGTCATGGCATCCATATCAACGGCCATGGGGGTCGAGCAGGCGGCCCGGAGTGCTTTGGCGGCAGCGATCGCCTGAAGCGCCTCCTCCAGGGCGGAACGAAACTCCCGCTGTTCCACCGGTGGCACCAGGTGATCGGGGGCGTGATCCAGAAGGACCAAACCGCGCTGGAACCAATAGCGAAAGTCACCAAAGAGTGACTCGAGCAAGTGGTCGAGCAATTCGGCCGACTCAGCCTGGGGTTCTTGGGGGTTGCTCACTCCCACACCCTAGTAATGGTCTGAATTGCGCTGCGTAGGATCGGGGTTGCTATGCCGCTGCCGTGACCGCGACCCGTACTGCCGAGCCTGCAGCCACGGTGCACCTGCCCAAAACCAGCGAGAGCGAGCAGCTGCTGCGTATCCGCCACTCCATGAGCCACGTGATGGCCATGGCGGTCCAGCGCCTCTTCCCCAAGGCCCAGGTGACCATCGGACCTTGGACCGAGAACGGCTTCTACTACGACTTCGATAACCCCGATCCCTTCACGGAGGCCGACCTCAAGGCCATCAAGAAGGAAATGATCAAACTCATCAACAAGAAGCTTCCGCTGGAGCGTCTTGAGGTGAGCCGAGCGGAGGCCGAAAGCCGGATTCAGGCCCAGAACGAGCCCTACAAGCTGGAAATTCTGGCCGGGATCCAAGAACCCATCAGCCTTTACACCCTCGGCGAGGACTGGTGGGACCTCTGTGCAGGCCCCCACGTCAGCAACACCAAGGAACTGAACGCCAAGGCCTTTGACCTTGAGAGCGTCGCAGGCGCCTACTGGCGTGGCGACGAGAACAACGCCCAGCTGCAGAGGATCTACGGCACCGCCTGGGAAACCCCAGAACAGCTGAGCGAATACAAGCGCAGGCAAGAGGAAGCCAAGCGCCGGGACCACCGCCGGATCGGGACCGACCTCGACCTGTTCTCGATTGAGGACGAAGCCGGCGCTGGCTTGGTCTTCTGGCATCCCCGCGGCGCCCGCATGCGCCTCTTGATCGAGAACCTCTGGCGGGAGCTCCACTTCAACGCCGGCTACGAGCTGCTCTACACCCCCCACGTGGCTGACATCAGCCTCTGGAAGACCTCTGGCCACCTCGACTTCTACAGCGAGTCGATGTTTGGCCCGATGCAGGTGGACGAGCGGGAGTACCAGCTCAAGCCCATGAACTGCCCGTTCCACGTGCTGACTTACGCCAGCACCCTGCGCAGCTACCGCGAGCTACCGATCCGCTGGGCCGAGCTCGGGACGGTGTATCGCTACGAGCGTCCCGGTGTGATGCACGGCCTGATGCGGGTGCGGGGCTTCACCCAGGACGACGCCCACGTGTTCTGCCTGCCGGAGCAGATCAGCGACGAAATCCTGGCGATCCTGGATCTCACCGAACAGATCCTCTCGACTTTTGATTTCCGCAACTACGAAATCAACCTTTCCACCCGGCCTGAGAAGTCCATCGGCGAAGACGCGGTTTGGGATCTCGCCACCCAGGGCTTGATCGAAGCGCTGGAGCGCAAGGGCTGGGCCTACAAGATCGACGAAGGCGGTGGTGCCTTCTACGGCCCCAAGATCGACCTCAAGATCGAGGACGCCATCGGCCGGATGTGGCAATGCTCCACGGTCCAGCTGGACTTCAACCTGCCTGAACGCTTCGACCTGGAGTACGTGGCAGCGGACGGATCCAGGCAGCGGCCGATCATGATCCACCGCGCCATCTTTGGCTCACTGGAGCGGTTCTTCGGGATCATGACCGAGAACTACGCCGGTGACTTCCCCTTCTGGTTGGCACCCGAGCAGATCCGCCTTCTGCCGGTGACCGATGAGGTCACCGGCTACGCCGAATCCGTCGCAGCGGCCCTGAAGGCGGCCGGCGTACGCGCCAGCGTGGATCACTCCGGTGACCGCCTGGGCAAGCTGATTCGCAATGGTGAACAGATGAAGATCCCCGTTCTGGGGGTGATCGGCGCCAAGGAGGCCGAAGGCGGGACCATCAGCCTGCGCAGCCGCCGGGAGGGCGACCTGGGCAGCATCGAGCTGGAGACCGTTGTGGCCGCTGCCAAGGAAGCGAATCAAGATCGGGAAGCGGGGCTCAAGATCAGCCCCCGCTGATCTCCGATGACCACGCTTCTAGCCGGTGATATTGGCGGCACGAAGACCCTGCTGGGCCTCTACAGCGTCGAAGGAACGGCACTGATTCAGAAGGCCAGTCAACGTTTCGTCTCGGCCGATTGGGCTGATTTCTCGGCCCTGGTCAATCACTTCCTCGACGGGGAGGCGTCCTGCTTCGAGCGACCTCGCCAGGCCTGTTTCGCGATTGCGGGTCCGGTGCGCCAGGGCCGGGTGAAACTCACGAACCTCCCCTGGCTTCTGGATGAGGTGGAACTGGCCCGCGCCTGCCAGCTCGAGGTGCTCGAGCTGGTCAACGACTTTGCCGTTCTGATCTATGGGCTGCCTCACCTGCAGCCAGAGCAACAGACGACCCTGCGGCAGCCGGCTGCGGGCGGCGGCGACCCCAAGGCGCCGATCGCGATTCTTGGGGCCGGGACCGGTCTGGGGGTAGCGATCGGAGTGCCCACGGCAGGGGGCTTGCAGGCCATGGCCAGCGAGGCCTCCCATGGCGAATTCGCCCCCTGCAACGAGGAGCAGTGGCAACTGAAGACCTGGTTGATGGCCGAGTTCGGTCTGCCGCGCCTCTCGATTGAACGGGTGGTGAGCGGCACGGGACTGGGCGACGTGATGCGCTGGCGCCTGGCCACCCATCCCGACGGACGCAACCATGCCCTGATGAAGACGGCCGACACCGAGTTGCCTGCGGCGACCGCTGCGGCCGCAGCGGCTGGCGATCCCCTCGCCCGCAAAGCCCTGGATCTCTGGCTGGAGGCCTACGGAAGCTGCGCAGGGGATCTTGCCCTGCAAAGCCTTTGCTATGGCGGGCTTTGGCTGGGAGGTGGCACAGCGGGCAAGCTTCTCGATGAGTTGCGCTCAGAGCGCTTCCTTGGGGCCTTCTTGAACAAAGGACGGCTCAACGCCGTGGTGGAACAAATCCCTGTCCACGCCTTGATCGACGGCGAGACTGGACTCTTCAGTGCCGCTTGCCGGGCTCGGCTGTTGAACGCCTGAGTGGGACACTGACCCAAGCAGAACAGAGCGCATGGCCCGCCCCCGCATTGGACAGGGGGTTGTGGTGGATGTCCCCGCCACAACAGCCAACTTGGGTCCCGGCTTTGATTGCCTCGGAGCGGCCCTGGATCTGAACAACCGCTTCGAGATGCGCTGCATCGAAGGCAGTGGCGAGCGGTTTGAACTGGTGATCGAAGGCAGCGAGGGATCGCACCTGCGGGGCGGCCCGGACAACCTCGTCTACCGCGCAGCCCAGCGGGTCTGGAAAGAAGCAGGGGAAGAGCCGATTGCGGTCGAAGCGCGGGTCCGCCTGGCAGTTCCACCAGCACGGGGACTGGGAAGCAGCGCCACAGCCATCGTGGCCGGCCTGATGGGGGCCAACGCGCTGATCGGCGAGAAGCTGAGTCGCGAGAAGCTGCTGGAGCTGGCGATCGACATTGAGGGGCACCCGGACAACGTGGTTCCTTCACTGCTCGGTGGCCTCTGCCTGACCGCTCGAGCCGCCTCCCATCGCTGGCGCGTGGTGCGCTGCGAATGGGACCCGAAGGTGATGGTGGTGGTGGCCATCCCGGCCATTCGTCTGTCCACCAGCGAAGCCAGACGGGTCATGCCGAAGGCCATCTCCATTCCCGATGCCGTGACCAACCTCGGATGCCTGACCTTGCTGCTGCAGGGACTACGCACCGGGAATGGCGACCTGATCGCCGATGGGATGCACGACCGAATCCACGAGCCCTATCGCTGGGGCTTGATCCAAGGGGGCCAGGAGGTGCGCGAGGCCACCATGGCAGCCGGGGCCTGGGGCTGTGTCATCAGCGGCGCCGGACCGAGCATCCTGGCCCTCTGCCCTGAAGACTCGGCGGTGGCCGTCAGCAAAACCATGGTTCGGGCCTGGGAGGGTGCTGGGGTGGCCTCCCGCTCCCAGGTGCTGCAGCTCCACCAGGCCGGAAGCCGCTGGGAGCACCTGCCCTCCTAGGCCACTCAACCTGAGTAGAAATGCCTAGACCAGATCGGTCTCACTGGTAGATTTCTTCCTTGATAGGCACCTCCCGTAGGAGGAGGGTTGAGTCCCTAGAGGGCTGAACCCAGATACGGGACATCGCCCTCGATACCCAAAAGCCGTGCACGCGATGGACGCCAACCTGCCCCTGATGGCCGCGTCCGCTGCGATTCCCGGCTCCGCGTTTGGTGACTCCGCTCTCGCCCAGGGAATGCTGGCGGCGCCAACAACCTTTCCCTGGCTCAGCCTGATCGCTCTGCTTCCGATCGCGATCGCGCCGCTGGTGATGCTCCTGCCCGGTGATGGCACGGACCCCAAGCTCCCGCGAACGGTTGCGCTGACGACCCTGTTGGCTGACCTAGGGCTGATGCTCTACGTCTACAGCCAGCACTACGACGGCTCGATCGCAGGGCTGCAACTGGTTGAGCGTTTCGCCTGGGTTCCCGCCATCGGCCTGGAGTGGTCCCTCGCCACCGATGGACTCTCAGCACCGCTGGTGGTGCTCTCTGGCTTGGTCACCCTGCTGTCGGTGGCCGCCAGCTGGAACATCAAGACCAAAACCAGGCTCTACTTCGCTTTGCTCCTGGTGCAGGCCTCTGCCCAGGCCTTGGTCTTCCTCTCCCAGGACTTCCTGCTCTTCTTCCTGGCCTGGGAGCTCGAATTGGTTCCTGTGTATCTGCTGATCGCCATCTGGGGCGGCCAGCAGCGTCAATACGCGGCCACCAAGTTCATCCTCTACACGGCGACGGCCTCGCTGTTGATCCTGTTGAGCGGCCTGGCCCTTGCCCTCAACGGTCCCTTCACCCTGAACCTGAGCGAACTGATTGCCCGCTCCCCAGGCGGCCTTTTCGGCCTGCTCTGTTACCTGGGATTCCTGGTGGGATTCGGCGTGAAACTGCCGATGTTCCCGCTCCACACCTGGCTTCCCGATGCCCACGGAGAAGCCAATGCACCGGTCTCGATGCTGCTGGCTGGGGTGCTGCTGAAGATGGGGGGCTACGCCCTGCTGCGCTTCAACGTGCAGATGTTGCCGGAAGCCCACCTGCAGCTGGCGCCCGCACTGATCGTTCTGGGCATCGTCAACATCGTCTACGGCGCCCTCAACGCCCTGGCCCAGGACAACGTCAAACGGCGTATCGCCTGTAGCTCCGTCAGCCACATGGGCTTCGTGCTGCTCGGCATCGGTGCCATCGACAGCCTGGGGATGAGCGGAGCAATGCTGCAGATGATCAGCCACGGACTGATCGCCGCCGCGATGTTCTTCGTGACCGGCGTGTTCTACGAGCGGACCAAAACCCTCTCGATCCCCAACATGGGGGGATTGGCCAAGGTTCTGCCGATCACCTTCGCCTTTTTTGTCGCCAGCTCCCTGGCCTCCCTGGCCCTGCCTGGCATGAGTGGATTCGTCAGTGAAATCACCGTGTTCCTTGGCGTGACGAGCAATGACGGCTTCACCGTGGGCTTCCGGGTGATCGCCGTTGTCCTGGCGGCCATCGGTGTGGTGTTGACCCCGATCTACCTGTTGAGCCTCTGCCGACGGGTGTTCTTTGGACCCCGGATCCCAGCGCTGGCGGTTCTCGGCGACATGAAGCCGAGGGAACTGGTCATTGGACTCACCCTCCTGGTACCGACCCTGGTGATTGGCTTCTGGCCTCGAGTGGCGATTGATCTCTATGAGGCGACCACCACGGCCCTTGCCAACGACCTGGCGCAGCACGCCGTCGTGGCTCTTCGGCTACCCGCCCTCGGCTAATTCCCCGCAGCGTCAGTCCCTGAGCTGGAATGGGCCGAACAAGGCCCTTTGCCTCAGCCCCGATGACTGTCAGCAGCGCTGCCAACGCTCAACCGGAGATCCTGCGGGGCGAAGGCCTGCCGAACTTTGAGGCGATCACCCCCGAGGCCGTCAGCGAGCACATCCCGGCGTTGATGCAGGCCCTGGAGAGCGAACTGGGTGACCTCGAGCAGTCCTTGGGCCAGAGACTCGAGCAAAACCAGACGCTGAGCTGGAACGATGTGATGGCACCACTGCAGCGGCTGGGTGAGCGGCTGCGCTGGAGCTGGGGTGTCGTCAGTCACCTCAACGGGGTCTGCAACAGCCCAGAGCTGCGGGATGCCCATGCCAGCCAACAGGCCTCGGTTGTCCAATTCGGCAACCGTGCTGGCCAGAGCCAGGTGATCTATCGCGCCCTGCAGCAACTCGAGGCGGGTCGCTCTGGCCTGGATGGCACCCAACAACGGATTCTCGATGCCGAACTTCGGGATATGAAGCTGCGCGGGGTCGGCCTCAGTGGCGCCAGCAAAGAGGCCTTCAACAGTGCCAGTCAGACCTTGGCGGAACTCTCGACCCGCTTCGGCAACCATGTGCTCGATGCCACGAACCACTGGACCCTGCGACTGACGCACGCCGCCGAGGTCGAAGGTCTACCGGAAAGCCTGCTGGGGCAGTTGTCCCAAGCGGCACGCCAGGCCGGCGACGAGGACGCCAGTGCTGAGCAAGGGCCGTGGCTGATGGGGCTGGACATGCCCCGCTACGTCCCCTTCATGAAGTACAGCCGCAGGCGTGATCTGCGTGAGAAGGTCTACAAGGCCCACGTCAGCCGTGCCTCAGGTCAAGACGGCAGTGACCTCAACAACTGGCCGCTGATCGAAGAGATCCTGACGCTGCGCAGACAACAGGCGGAGCGACTGGGGTTTGCCAACTGGGCGGAGTTGAGCATTGCCTCGAAGATGGCCGATTCGGAGCAGGCCGTGGAGTCGCTGCTGGAGGACCTGCGCAGCGCCGCCTACCCGATTGCCCAGCAGGAACTGCAGGCGCTTGCAAGCTGCGCCCAAGCCCACGGCGCCCCAGAAGCGACTGAGTTGCAGCCCTGGGACATCAGCTACTGGGCTGAGATCCTTCGCCAAGAGAGTTTTGAACTCGACAGCGAAGCCCTGCGGCCCTGGTTCCCCCTACCGCAGGTGCTCGATGGGCTGTTTGCCCTGAGCGAGCGACTGTTTGGAATCCGGATCGAGGCGGCCGATGGGGAGGCGCCGATCTGGCATCCGGATGTGCGTTTCTTCCGCATCCTCGAGCAAGGCCAACCCGTCGCTGGCTTCTACCTCGATCCCTACAGCCGTCCGGGCAGCAAGCGAGGTGGCGCCTGGATGGATGAATGCCTGGTGCGCTCCAAGGGCACTGACGGCAGCGTGGTCCTGCCGGTGGCCTACTTGATCTGCAACCAGAGTGCGCCGGTCGGAGAGACGCCGAGCCTGATGACCTTTGACGAGGTCGAGACCCTCTTCCATGAGTTCGGCCATGGTCTGCAGCACATGCTCACGAGCGTGGAGCACCCCCAGGCGGCTGGCATCAATGGCGTCGAGTGGGATGCCGTTGAACTGCCCAGCCAGTTCATGGAGAACTGGTGCTACGACCGCGCCACCCTGATGGGGATGGCCCGTCACTGGCAAACGGGTGAGGCCCTACCCGAGAGCGAATTCTCCAAACTGCTGGCCGCACGAACCTTCATGGGCGGTTCAGCGACCCTGCGTCAGGTGCACTTCGCCCTGGTGGACCTGCGTCTGCACAGCCAGTGGACGCCGGAGTCCGGTGTGACACCGGAGGCCCTCCGAAGGGAGATCGCTACCACCACCTCAGTGCTGGCCCCCATCGACGAGGACGCCTTCCTCTGCTCCTTCGGACACATCTTCGCCGGCGGCTATGCGGCGGGGTACTACTCCTACAAGTGGGCGGAGGTGCTCAGTGCCGATGCCTTCGCAGCCTTTGAGGACGTCGGCCTGGAGAACGAAGACCAAATTCGCGAGACCGGTCGCCGCTTCCGCAACACGGTCCTGAGTCTTGGCGGCAGCCTGGACCCCAAACAGGTGTTTGAGGCCTTCCGGGGGCGTCAACCCAGTAGCGATGCTCTAATTCGCCACTCCGGTCTGGTAGCCGTCTAAGTCCAGGGCCTACAGGATGGGGGGAGATGGGCCGCCCCATGGCTTCAGGCTCCCCCCTCGCCTCTGTTGTCGATCCCCTGCAGCTGGATCCGGACTGGTCCTGCAGCGTTCCGTTGCTCGCCTTTGAAGACGCCCTGGATCAGAGCGTCTTTCGCTCAGGCTTAACCCGATCGGATTGGCTCAAACGCCTCGCCCACCAGCTCCACAAGCCACAGTTGCTGCCGCTGCTCTGGCTGTTGCCCAAGGGCTGGAAATTGGCCCCGGCGGATTTGCCCCAGCGCTTGCAGACCCTGGGCGGACTCGTGGAGCGCGAACTGCTCACTCCGGCCCTGCTTGGGGCGGTGGCCGATGCGCTGCCCCACTTCCTCAATGGAGAACACGCCGCTGCCATGGGCCGTTGGCGCGGGCAACAGGATGCCGAGCTGCCCAGCAGCTTGGAGCAGCTCCTTCAGCTCAATCCATCAAGCACTGATCCAACAGACCCTCAAGTAGGCAACACAGAGGCCGAGCGCCTCAGCGGCGGGCTCATCTGGCATAACGCCGGACTACACCATGAACAGTCCGCCAGCGAGCGAGAGCGCAACGCACTGGCCGCCCGCGTGCTCAATCGCCTCGCAGCCAACGCGCTGGAGCAGGATCAGTGGCAAATCGATGGAGCCAGCAGCTGCAGGGCCTGGTTCAGCCGGTTGCAGCAGGAGGGCTGGAGCCTTCAGGCCCAGCTGCGCGCCAGTGTGGCCAGCTTTGGACTTGGGGCAAGCCTGCCCAATCCAGAGGGGTGCAGCCAGGTGCCCTTGGCCCTCCCCATCCGCACTGGACTGCTTGGGGAGGGGGAGCAGGACATCCAGGGCTTGCTTCCCCACAGCTGTCTGGAGCTGGAATGGCGACGGGGCAACGATCTCATCCGCCTGCAGTACTACCAGGGCACCGAGGGGCTCTGTGGTTGGGAAGCCCTCAACGATCTCCATCGTCCCTGGCAGAACGACCGAGTGAATGGAACGATCCGCTACTTGGGGGAGCCGTTCTGCGCTGAACGTCTCCTCGAGGTGATGGATCTCTGCGACATCATGGCCTTGATACACAACCAGCAGAGCGATGCCGATGCGCTCTGGCTTGGGGGATATGGGGCCTTGGGATTTTGCATCGATAGCTCTGCGGTGTTGCAACAGGCCATGGACGGACGCTGCGACCTCTTCCCCTGCCTGCTCGGGGCCATCTGGCGAGAACGACTCCTGCAGCGAGCCCGTGGACTGCAGCTACAGCAGGAATCACAGCACAGGGCCCGTGAGCGTTACTGCCGCGCCCTCACAGAGCTGCCCCACGATGGCTTTTGCTTTGCGGAGGGCAGCCGCGATGCCAAACGGCGCCTCAAAGCCTCACAACCCCAAAGCAGCCCATTCCGGTTGACCCAGCAGGCCCTAGTCCTCTGACTCAATCGCCTGGACGATCTGCTCTACGACGGCCTCGCGGTGCAATTCAGCAAACGGGCCACTCAAACCGTTGTGGTTCATGCCCTCAATCTCCCGCCGTTCAATGCGGGAGTGCTTCAGGGCTCGATTCCAATTCGACAGGGGTAGCAACGGTGATCGCCCCGGATAGGCAATGCGGCCAAAGGCCGCCACCGGGTCACGGCTCCCAATGATCATCGTGATTTTGGAGAGCTGGCTCAGCAGTTGATTGCCGCTAAACACGCCGCAGAAGCTGACGATGCTCACTGGCGCACGGCAAATGCGGCGGAGATATTCCGCGACGCCCATCGCCATCTCAGCACCACCGCTGTAGCCCACCAAAACGATGCGCTGGCCCTGATCAGGCCGAAACCCGACCTCCCCCAGCCGCAACGCGATCTTGAGGGACAGCTCGTAATTCATGATCGGGCCGTAGCGGTGGTCCGAGGAAATCCCCACCTTGATCACGTTGTTGGCTTGAACCAAAACGGCAGCCAACAGCTGGATCCAGCCGTTGGGATGCTCCTCTTGCAGGGCAAACAAGCGACGCCAAAACCAGGCACTACCCAGGTCTTGAGCCAGGGCCACGGGCAGAACGGTGTAGGCCTCCAAGCCCTTCACCAACCGGGTGGAGTGGTTGAGCTGCTGATCCAGCAACTGCAAAAAGGCCGAGACCCGCGGCGGATGATCGCGCTCCAGTTGGTGAATCCCATCGAGATACACCACAAAACAGCGATGCTCAGCCGCCGCAGGGGACGTGGGGAACAGGGCGGTGGGATCCGGGAGCCCCTCCAACCAGCCCTCCCAAAAGGCAAATTGCGTGACCAGGGAATAGATGCCAGCCGTCGGAATCAAGACCAACAGCAGCAAGCCAGACCAACGCAAGAGCAGGTTGATGTCAGCCCAATCCAAGACCGAGCGCAGGGCCAAAAGCACATGGCCCAGACCAAACCAACTCACCCCCAGCCCCAAGGCGAGCACCAGCACAATGAAAGCGAGCCTCGAGCGAGTGCTGTGTTGCTGGGCTTGGATCGCCGCCTGCTGAGCGGGGGATGACCGGTTCATCACTCAAGCCCCATGGGCATCGGACAGTTGGGAGGCCAGGGTGCTGTATCCCGCCTGCCAGCTCTGGCGGAACAACAACCAGACAAGCAACACGGCAACGGCATAGCCAGGAGTCGCCAGCAGCAAGGCCTCGCCGTAGGGCAGAGCGAAGCGCACATGCAACAACGACACCACGTTGAGGTGCATCAGCACCCAAATCGCAAAGCCGATGGTTTCACCGACATAGGGCGCAGCAACCAGCAAATAAAAGACCGCCGGCAGCAAACACACAGCCACCCCATCAATAAAGGCACTGGGGTGGACTGGAATACTGGCTCTTGTGGCCAGCAGAACCATATCAATGGTGCTGCTTAAGAGGAAAGCCACTGAAAGCATCAGGCCATCGAGAATCAGATGGATGATGATTTGGCGGCGATTTAGGCGATTAGCCAGGAGAGAAAAGACATGGGAGAGGGACATCGACAGTCCCACCACGAGCAACAAACCAAGGCCGACATCGGTTTGAACCAGCCAAGTACCGAGAGCGTCGAGCGCTGCTTGGACTCCCATGCTTCAACTCCCCCGTCAACTAGCGGCCGGCTGCAGCCCGCAAGGCCGGCCGATTGACAATCCAGATGACGTAGATGGAAAGCACGGCGCAATAGAAGCACCAGACCGAGTTAAACGTAGCGCTGTAGGTCAACCAGGTCAGGAAGATCGAGACAAAGATCAGGACTCCAAACAACTTGACGGCCTTATCAGAGAGGGCAATCAAGGGGAGAACAATGAAGCCCCAATACGCCAGCTCACCCACGGGCTCCGTGTTGACGAAGTTATGGATAATGCTGTGCAGATTGGAGACGTCATAGAGCAGACGACCGTTGCTGTGGACCGCAGGCTGCAGAGCGGGAGGGTTAAACAACACGGGCAAGTAGAAGGCAATGCCCAAGACCGTTGCCACAATCGCGACCCAGCGCAGCCGTTGTTGCAGCCCCTTGGAATCCGTCGATCGACTGATGGACCAAGCGCTCCAGGGAATCCAGATCATCCAGAAGCAGTAGGCGAAAAAGAGAAAGCCCAGCCCCGCCAGGGTGCTCAGCGGCTCCACTCCGCCTTGGTCAATCGCGGTCCACTCCAGACCCTCAACAAACTGTTGGACCCCAAAGAAAAAGGGCACCAGCGCCAGTGGGATGTAATCCCGTTTTCCTGTCTTTTGTGCAACGTGGGTGCTGTAGAGCCCCAACGGCATCAAAACCGCCGATGCCGTGAAACTGGCGGAGGCTGAAAAGCACATAGGGGGCCTTCAAACTTTGCCTACCCATAGACACGCTTCCCTCGAGAGACAACGGCCGTGATGGGAAATGTTGTGGCTAAGGCGCCAGCAATTCCTCAGCCAATGTTGCGATCGCCCGTGGATTCACGATGAGTTGCCGGTGGGTCCAAACGGGCAAGGCCTGCCGCGGCCCCTGGGGCAGAACCGCCCGCCAACCAGGAAACACCGTGATGTCCGTGCAGCTGTACAAACTGACGCACTGCAAGCCATCCAAGTGATGCTTGCCCGCATCGAGATCCTGCAGGAGTGCGCTGCCGATCTTCATGTCAGCAATGCCTGCCAAGGGCCAGCGAGGAACCAACTGCGCCGTCAATGTTCCCTGCTGTGGACTGCCTAAACAGACCAGACGGCGCGTTCGCCGAACCCCGTCCCACTCCTGCAGCCAGGTGCGCGCAATCACACCACCCATGGAGAACCCGAAGAGATCCAGCTCTCTCTCATCGCCAAAGCGCCCTTGAATCACGCGATCCAATTGCGCGGCGAGCTGACGAATGGGCGTGGCGCCCAGGCGATGGGGCAAGTGGGGTGCAAAGAGCTCCAGGTCTGGCTGACGCTCGAGCAGCGCCTGCTCGAGCCGGCGAAACAAACGGGGGGTGTCCCACAACCCATGCAGCAGCACCAGAGGACGCTTGGTCATCGATCAGGCGGACTGGTGCCGGCTGCGCTGCACGCCAACCGTGCCACCAAATCCAGGGACAGGTGCCTGGCATTTGCGAAGTTCGATCGCCATCGGCACCGGGCCGTAGAGGTCCTCGAGCAGATCCAGGATCAGCCCGCTCCAATGCTCCAAGGTCTGACAACGCAGCTGCCTGGCCTGGCGCTGCAGGGCCTGAATGGCACGGCTGTAATCCAGGGTCGCGGTCACATCGTCACGGGTGGCGGCGTCACTGAGATCCCAACGGAGCTCGATGTCGAGTTCAAAGCACTGACCGACTTCCCGCTCATGGGGCAGCACGCCTACGTGGGCCCAAAGGCGCAGGTCCCGCACCACGATCCGATCGCTACCGCTCACAGGGGGCAATCGCGATGGCTGAAACTGCGGGCGCCGGAGGCGTAGTCAGCGGCGATGTGCCCGTCACCACGCAAGAGGTAGCGGTAGGTCACCAGCCCCTCCAAGCCAACGGGGCCACGGGGCGGCAGGGTTTGGGTACTGATGCCAACCTCGGCGCCAAAGCCATAGCGGAAGCCATCGGCAAAGCGCGTGGAGCAGTTGTGATAGACCCCAGCGCTATCCACACTTCGCAGGAACGTCTCCGCCGTTGCGCCATTGGTGGTGCAAATGCACTCGGTGTGCCGTGAGCCGTGGCGGGCGATGTGATCCAAGGCCTGCTGCAGGTCATCCACGACGCGGACCGAGAGGATCAAATCGGAGTACTCCGTCCGCCAGTCCGACTCCTCGGCTGCTGTTGAAACCCCCAAAGCCTGGCTGGCGGCATCTCCGCGCAACTCCACACCAGCCTCGGCAAAGGCCGGCAGGGCCTGCTGGAGGAACGCCGCGGCACTGCTGCGGTGAATCAGCAGGGTCTCGATCGCATTGCAGGCGGCCGGGTACTGGGTTTTGGCGTCCAGAGCAATTCGAATCGCCTGGGGAACATCAACCTCCTGGTCGACATACAAGTGACAGACCCCATCGGCATGGCCCAGGACAGGAATACGGGTGTTGTCCTGAATGAAGCGCACCAGTTCGTTGGAACCCCGGGGAATGATCAGATCCACCAGGCCATCGAGCTTGAGCAAGGCCAAGCTTTCCTCACGGGACGTCAGCAGCTCCAGGGCCTGAGGGGCGACCGCCGAGGCCGCCAATCCGCTGCGAAGGGCGGAGAGGATCGCCGTGCAACTGCGGTTGGCCTCTCTGCCGCCCTTGAGGATGGCGCCATTGCCGGAGCGAATGGCCAACGAGGCGATCTGCATCACCGCATCGGGGCGGGCTTCAAAGATCACCCCCAGGACCCCCAAGGGAACACTGAGGCGCTCGAGCACCAGGCCGGAATCGAGCTCCCTGTGCATCTGGCGCACGCCGACGGGATCCGGCAGCTGGGCCACCTGACGCACCCCTTCGATCGCGCCGGTCAGCTTGCTCGCATCCAGCTTCAGCCTGGCCACCAGGGAGGGCGCCAGGTCAGCGGCTGCCGCGGCCTCGAGATCAGCGGCATTGGCCGCGACGATCGCGCTGGCCTCAGCCTCGAGGGCATCGGCCATCGCCAGGACGGCCTGCCGTCGCTCTTGATCACTGCAACGCCCCAGGGCCATCGCAGCGGTTCGAACGCCACCAGCGCGCTGCAACAGTTCAGGCGATGGATCGGGAACGTTCACACACTTCTGGGGCTCGAGTGAGCATCATCCCAGCCGGGCTCAATCATTCAGCCGTTCCAGAGCCAAGCGGGCGGCCCCCAGTCGCCCGGCCCCGTTGCCAAGGGCAGCACAGCGGATCTCTAGGCCAAGGCGGCTTTCGGCCTGGACCCGCTGCTCCACCTCCGCCAGGGCATGGGGCAAAAAATGAGCGCTGGCGGCACTCAAACCACCACCAATCAGCACCAACTGGGGCGTGAGGACATAGATCAAAGAACTCAGGCCGACCCCAAGCCAACGGCCGTACTCCCGCCAGGCCTCCAAGGCCTGCAGGTCGCCCGCACGGGCCAGCCGATCCAAGGTTTGGGGGTCCTGATCCAACAGCCGGCGCAGGCCAGCAATGCTGCAGTACTGCTCCAGGGAGCCACGGTTGCCGCTGTTGCAGGCGGGGCCATCGGGGTTGACGCTGATCAGTCCCGGTTCAGCGGCGGCTCCGCCTTGACCCGTGAAGAGCTGACCATTGAGCAGCACTCCTCCTCCCACGCCGGTCCCCAAGGTGAGCAGCAAGACATCGCGGTAGCCGACCGCAGCACCCCGCCAGGCCTCACCCATCAGGGCGCAGTTCCCATCGTTGGCGAGGGTCACCCGTCGGCCGAGTTGCGGCTCAAGCCATTCCGCCAAGGGCACCTGCTGCCAACCCGGCAGGTTGATGCAGACCCGAGCCACCCGGGCCGCCGCATCCATCGGTCCAGGCAAACCAATGCCCACCCTCGAGGCCCGTCGATCGGGATCGAGGGCAGCGACCGCATCGACGATTGCCGTCACCACTCCGCCGGGCATGGCTGGCTGCGGCGTGGGGCATTCCAACTCGGCCAGGAGCTCACCGCCGTTGGAGAAGCGGCCCATCTTGATGGCCGTCCCTCCCACATCCACTCCGATCAGTTCGCTCATTGGGATGGCCGCTAGAAACGGAAGAAGACCTGCATCTGGGTCTGCCAACGGGCCTCCGCATCGATGGAGGTCTGTAGTCCCAACCAGGGCTTGGCCTGGTAGCCGAGGGTGACCTGGGGCGGGATGTCGCTGCGGTTGGGAGCAGCCAGCACAGAGGCGTTGAAACGCTCACTCACATCCAAGCCGATGTCGGTGACGGGAACCAGCTGCGATGGCACCTGACCGGAGCGGTTGGATTCGGCGTCGTAGTTCGTCGGTAAGACGTAGGCCGGATAGATCGCGAAGGTGAGCCGCTGGCCCAGCAATTCCGTCAGGCTGCCCACCAAAGGGGAGAGCAAGGACTGTCCAACCACGGTGGCGACGGCTGCTCCAGCGTTGCCACCGACCAGACCCACCAGGGAATTGCCGCCAATCAAGGCCAGCAAGCGATCCTCAGGCAACGGCGGGGTACTGGAGAGGCGAATGTTGTCGACCAACTGGTCCGCAGGCCCCGTGACTTCGAGCCGCACCCGCACCAGTTGCAGCTGATCAAAGCTGTTGGGGGTCAAGGAGGCGTTGTTGAAGGAGCCATTGGTGCTCCAGTCGTAGATGGTGGAGCGATTGCTGCCATCGCCGAAGGCCGAGAGGGTGTCGGACACCCGCGTGCGCAAGACAATGTCCACGTAGGGAATCAGGCCCAGGCTGGGGGTGAAGACCGCCACGTTGGGGGCGTCGGGATCGAGGCTGAAGGGGGTGGTGAACAGCCCCAGGCGACCCCGCAGCAGCCGTACGACGCCACTGATCTGAATCTTGGGGTCGAGGGGGCCATTGAGGGTCAACAAACCACCCACACCGAAGTTCAAGACGTTGGGGACTTCCACCCGCAGATCGCGGCCAAAGCGCAAGCGGAAGCGCTCAAAGCTGACGGAGCCCAAGTTGGGCAGGGCGGCCCGCAGGTCTTGGCTGCTGGAGCTCTCCAACTGACGCCCCATCACGAGCAGCGGTTTGTTGAAGTCCCACTTGGACTCCAGCAGGGCAGGAACGTTGGTGGGCTTACTGGGGGCGTCTTCCGTGGCGAGCTCACCGGGCTGAACGTTGATCGCCCCGCGGCTCAGGGCGAGCTCACCGCCCAGAACGGGGCGCAGCAGGCTGCCGCCGATCTCGACGGTTCCGTCGGCGACGGCGGCCATCCGCGCCAACTTGAACGGGGCTTGCTTAACAGTGAGATTCAGACGGCGTGCTGGCGCACCCTCACCCGAGGCAAAGAGGTTGAGATCTCCGCTACCACTGAGCTGCCCCTTGTCGCCGACGCGAGCGCTCAGGCTTTGCATCTCCAGGGAACTGAAGTCGAACAGCAGGACCGCATCGAGATCGCGAACCGTCTGATCGGCCAGCTGCATCACCCCATTGCTGAAGCGCAAAAAGCCGTTCGCCACAGGCTGGAGCAAAGAGCCGCGCACCAGGAGTTCCAGGTCGGCGCTGCCCTGCTTCCACTGCACCGCCGAACCCGAGAGGGCCGTGAGAAAGCGCAGACCATCACCGCGGCTACCAATCCGCAATTCCAGGGCATCCGATGACGCCGAGAGTGGAACCGTGCCACGCACATCCACGACCTCAGAGGAACCACCACCGCGCAAGACCCAATCGAGGGCGAGTTGGTTGTTCTGCAACGTCACCTCACCGCGCTCGAGAGCCAAGCGCTCTCCATTGAGGGAGGCGTTCTGCAGGGCCAAATTCAGTTCAAAAGCTGGACGCTGCTTGGGGCCTCCGAGGCGATAGGAACCGCGACTGGAAAGCGATCCCCGGAGACCCTCTGGAACCGGCGCGACCAATGCCAGCAGTGCCAGTGGCAGATGGGCCAGCTCAAACTCCCCCCCTTGGTTGAGTGGCCCATGGAGACGCACAACAGTCGGCTGATCCGTAAGCGCTAGATCGCGATCCGTCCCCTGAAGCCACAGGTGTCCTTGGGCCGCGAGGTCGACAAATAAACGGTCAGCGGATGGCCCCCTCAAAGTGAAGTCGGCATCCAACACCCCTCGCAGGTCATGCAGTGCGGCTTTGGTTTGCGCCGATTGGGCCCGCTGACGCTGGGCTTGGGCCAGGGCCGTGAGCTGATCCGCCAGGGACTGGCCCTGGGTGTTGAACACCAGCGTGCCCAAATCAAAGGCACGACCACTTGGCGTCGGAGGGAGTCCACCCCAATGGGGGACAGCGGCCAGCAGCTCCTGCAGGGTTTGCGATTGGAGTTGGCGAGCCTCCAACCGCAGCCAGAGGGGGCCGGCCTGTTGGCCTTTGAGCTGAATGCCAACCGTTCCGTAGCCAAGGGCAGTCCATTGGCCATCCAGGCTGAAGCGACCCTGGCGAAGCGCAGCCTTGGCTTGCAGGGAGCGACCGAACAGTCCAAGCAGCTGCGGTTGATCAACCCGGAGCTGACCGTCGAGGGACAGGGGCTTCATGGCGAGGGCCCCTTGCCCGCTCAAATAACCGGACAACGGTTGGGGGGCGGCCGCTGGCCAAAGGGTCAGGTCAAAGCCAGAGAGGGGGAAACGCTCGGCACTCCAGCGGTAGCGCTGGTTGCCCGCCGTCAGGACGAACGCCCCGCCCGCCCTCTTGAGGCTGAGGGAGCTGAGCTGCCAGCCAGGGGTCAGCCGCGCCTGCAACGCTCCAGGAACGGCGCTGTTTTCGACTTGCAGCCGCAGGGATAAGCCCTGGAAGGTCCCAACCCAGTTCTCATCAAGACCAAGCGGACCGAGCCCAGGCGCCTCCGCTTGAAGAGTGAGGTCGGGTCTAAGGCGTTGCAGGGAACCGCGGAGTGCCCCTGAGGCACTGAGTTGTCCCCGCAGCTCTGTCCCCAGCAACGCAGAGAGGCGCTCAAGGGGAAAGCGCCGAAGGTCAATCTCCAGGCCCATCGGCGTGCGCCCAAGCGGCAGCGGCCCCTGGGCCGTTAGATAGGGCGACTCGAAGCGCTCCAACCGCAGGGCCGAGGGGCGCCAGATCAGCTGGGAGCGAACCGAACCCAGCAGCGGGTTGCGCTGTTGCTCAAGCTCGAGGCTCAGTTGGGGCTTGCTCCAGGGGCCCAGTTGCTTGAGCGCAAGCTGCAGGTCCGGACGCGAGCCAAGGACAGGGCCCCAGGCCTTCTGCTGACGCGGTCCCAGGCTGAGTGTCTGACTGCGGAGCTGGAGGTTGGGCCAAAGCTGACCGCTCGCCACCAGCTCACCGCCACCCTGGCGAAGTAGCAACCGTTTCAGCTCAGCGGTTAGGCCTGCTTGGTTGCGCAGGAGGGCCTGGGCCTTCAACACCAAGGGCTGAGGGGGTTGCTTGGCTAGGGCCACACCGGCCAGCTGACCATCGAGTTGGAGCTGGAGCTCAGCCAGCGGCCCAGCGAGCGCGGCGCTGAAGCGGTGGCCCGCCTTGGGCTCACGGGCCTGGAGTTGAAGCTGAAGCTGGTTGGACCATGCCCCCACCAGGGGAAACTCACCCTGCAGCTGGCCGCGCCAACCACTCCAGCGCAGGGGGGAAGAGGCCAGGCGCAGCCCTTGAGGACTGCAGCGCAGATCCAAGCGAGCGGAGGTCAAGGGCTCCATTGCCCCCCCTGGCGTCCAACGCAGATCGGTCAGATCCAGCTGTCCCTGACAGCGGTTCGTTGAGGCGGTGCGCTCCAGGCGCAGCCGGCCATTGAGCGCGCCCCTGACATCGGCTTTGACCTCACCTGGAAGGAACGGCAAGAGGGAGGCGAGCTTCAGCGCCTGGGGCTGGAGCTGCAACTGCAGCCGTTGGCGTTGCCAGTCATTGCGGACCTCAACGCGAAGCTGCCCCGCCTCACGGCTGCGCAGCTGAGTGTTGGTATCCAGACGCCGCCGGCGCAAATCAACCGACAGGGATCCCTTCAGCGCCAGGGACGTCGGAGCACCCTTCGCCCCGTGAATGCGCACCTGGGCGGGGCCGCCGCTCAAGCCATAACGCAGTGTCAGTGGGGGCGGTTCTCCCCCTGCAGGCACACGCCCCAGTTGCCAGAAGGAACCTTGGCTGTTGCGCCGCAGGTCAACGCGGGCACGATCAATTTGAAACTGCAACACCCAGCTGCGGGTCAGCAGGCTGCGCAGGGGGTCCAGGGAGACCGAAACCGCCTGGGCCTCGATCGTGGATGGGTTGTCGAGCCCCGGCTTGAAGCGACTGGCGCCGGCCGCCAGACCGAGGGGCCGCAATCCGCGATAGGGACCGAGCTCCAGGGGATGACCCATGGAGCGACTGGCGAGGAACTCGAGCCAGGGCTTGCGCAGGCCGTACTGCCAGGCCGCGACTCGATCGAGGCCAAACCAAGTCAGCGCGATCCCCGCGGCCGCCAGCAGGGCAGGCAGGGAAGAGGCCGCGGGGCCGCGCGTTCTGGGATTCCTTCGGCGGCGCGCTGGGCCCGTGGGTCTCGGGGGCTGAGAAGGCCGCAATATAAGAGTGTTTCTTGATCCAGAACATTCCCCATGCGCGCCGATCCCCTCTTGCTCACGGCTGGCGAATGGCTGGGGATTGCCGCTGGTGGACTGCTGCTGATCACCGTGGTGGCCTTTCTGGCGCGCTGGGGCTTCCGCTTCCGCTTGGTGGGCGTCACGAGCTTCACCGTCCTCCTCTCGCTGTCCTGCCTGGCCTTTGCCGTGAGCTACGCCCCAAGGCTGGTGGTGGAGGGTGCCGTCAGTGTTCCCGTGGTCTTCGACAACGGCTCTGATCTCGTCGTGGCAGCGGCACCAGCGGACCTCGCTGCCGAGACCTTTGGACCCAGCGTGGAACAGGTCGCCCGCAACCTGCGCGGCAGCGGCCGCAAGGACCCCACCGTTGAAGTCCGCCTCCGCCGGGTCGAACCCCAAGGCGATGGCGTTGATCGCCCCGTGGTGCTGGCCACCGCCGTTCGTGATTGGGCCACGGGCGACGTGACAGTGAGCGTCAACGCCAAGCGGTGAGCGAAGGCAGCCCCTATCCGCTTCCCTCCCATTTCGCCAGGGAGCAGGCTGTCCTGATGGAAGCCGGCATCCAAAGCTGGCCAGCGATTGCAGCCCTCTCCGATCGGGACCTCGATCAGCTCTCCAGACGGGGTGGGGCGCTGGAACGTCAGCTACGCAAACTGCGCGGTCAGGCCCAGCTGGTGGTGGAGCTCGATCTTGAGCCCTACCAAGCGGCCCTCCTGCTCTACGCGGGGATCGCCAGTCGTCAGGGCCTAGCGGCGGCATCGCCCCAGATGCTCTTGACCCAGCTGGGCCGCCTCGAGCGCTCGCTGACTGGGATGGCCCCGGCACGCATCACACCCGCCCTGATTCGAACTTGGATCAAACGGGCGCAAGAGGCCAGTCGCTCGACGAAGTGACCCCTAGCGCGCAGCCCTGTAGCACAGGCGACCTCAAATAGATCCATCGGGAGTCCTTTCAGTGACACGCCTCCGCCTTTGCGGCCTGTCCCTGGCCGCTGCAACCCTCTGTTTCATCCAGGCCGCTCCGGCACTTGCGGACTCTGCGCTGCTGGAGTCGGTCAAGCAGAACCCCCAGAAAGCCAAGGCCCTCTGCGCAGAACTGCAGGGTCTCAACGCCAAGGGCGTCTCCTACAACTCCCCTGAAGCGACAGCCCTGGTCGCGAAGCAGCAGGGTCTGAACACCACCGACGCCGAAATCCTCTCCACCTACGTGGTGGGCCTGTATTGCCCGAAAGTCCGGTGATCCAAGAGCAGCTGCGCTGCTCTGACGGCACTGCCCTGAAGTCGACCCTATGGAAGCCAGAGGGCCAAGGTCCCTGGCCCTGCCTGTTGATGCGTCAGCCCTATGGGCGGGCGATCGCGTCAACCGTCACCTACGCCCACCCCAGTTGGTACGCCAAGGGGGGCTTCGCCGTTCTCGTCCAAGACGTCCGCGGCCGCGGCGGTTCGGAGGGGGAGTTCCTCGGCTTCCAGCAGGAGGCCAGTGACAGCACCGCAACCCTGCGCTGGATCCGCCAACAGCCGTGGTGCAACGGAAAGGTAGGGACCTACGGCTTCTCCTACCAAGGACTCAGCCAGCTGCTTGTCTCAGGTTCAGAGCATCTGCCGGATGCCCTGGCACCAGCCATGTGCGGCCTGGATGAACGGCTGCATTGGGCCAGCGAGGGGGGCTGTCATTGGTGGGCCCTGGGTTTGGGCTGGGCGCTGCAGCTCGCCGCCCAACGCTGCCAGCGTCAGGGGGATGGGCAAGGGTGGATCGAGATCCGCCGCAGCCTCGAGAACGGCTCCTTTCTGCATGACGGCCTGGCCTTGCTGGAGCGCTTCGACCCCATGGGCATGGGGCTGCGCTGGCTGAACAGCGACCCAGAGCGGCCAGAAGGATGGATGCGATACGAGCCGCCCGAGGAGCTCTGGCAGCGGCCGATGCTCTTGATTGGCGGGTGGCATGACCCCCACCTGAGGGGGGTGCTGGATCTTTGGAGACGTTCCACGGCGGCCGGCGGATCCAGCCTGCTGCGCATTGGCGCCTGGAGTCACCTCAACTGGCAGGGGGGACTGGACCAGCTGCAGCTGGAGTTTTTCCAGGAGCATCTCTGTGGACGTGGCCCAGCCGAGCCGTTGCCTGCCACCCAGCTGATGGAGGTGGGCTCCGGTGCATGGCAGCAGCGCTCACCACGGGAGTGCAGCGGCCAACGCTGGTCCCTCGCCAGCAAGGGCCTCGCAGCTGAAGGGCGACTCTGCCAGGACTCCACTCCCTCTTCGGAGGTGGTGATCGTGCATGACCCATGGCGCGCCATGGGCGGCCGCGGAGGGCACCTCGGACTGGATGCGGGCCCGGTCGATCGACGCGATCTGGATGGACGCACCGACGTGGCCTGTTTCAGCACCGCCCGCTTTGATCGCCCGACCGAACTCTTCGGACAACCCCAATTGGAGCTCGAGGCAGCCTCCGATCAACCGGGTTTTGATCTGTGCGTCGCCCTCTCGGTGTGCCACGGCGATGGCCGAATTGAGCAGCTCTCAACGGGGTTCTCCCGCGTGCTTGGGGCATCAGCCCAGGTGTCTCAGCGGCGCACCGTCTCACTGCAACCGCTGCTGGTGAACGTCGAAGCAGGCTGTGCCCTCAGACTCTCGATCGCCCTGGCGGCTTGGCCTCAGATCGCCGTGAATCCGGGCGATGGCTCGCAGCCCCGCTCCGGCGTAGGACCCAACCATCGCGTGATCACGGTGTCCCTCCAGCTGAGCAGCGCAGCCCTCAGCATTCTTCCGATGGTTGGGGCAAACTGAGGCCCACTTTGAGCCTCTGCAATGCCGCGCCACCTGCGCCTGCTCTCCGCCGGTCTCCTGGCCATGGCGACGTCTGGCCTGATGGCAACCCCCGCGTCTGGGGAGGCGTTGTCCAATCCACAGCCCAAGGCCATTGCCCAAGGCACTGCATTGAGCGTGGACCAGGCCCGTGCTGCTGCACTCCGCATCTTGAAGGCCGTCAAAGACGGAGATGCCAACGCCCGTTACGCCCAGTTTTCGGCTGAGCGGCAAGCGATCACCAGCCCCTCGATGATCGCGGCCACCATGCGCACCCAGCCCAAGGTGCTGGGCTACACCCTGCTGAGTGTTCGCAGCGGCATGGGCAAGAGCACCGTGGAGGCGGAACTGAACACCAGCGCCGGCAAGCGTGTGGTCTTCATGGTCCTCAATGGCGACGGCAAGCTCTCGCGCTACTACGTCGACCGGGCCGACGATGCCACCAGCTTGGTGGCCAAGAGCTTCATCGAAGCCGTGAGCACGGGGAACTTCATCACGGCCCAGAGCTTCCTCAGCCCCTCCTTCCAGGAAGAAATCACCCCTGATGCCCTTCAGCGCAAGTGGCTCGGGCTGCAGCGGATCACTGGCAACTTCGTCAACATCAACCGCGTCGTTGAGGCGGAATCGACCCCGGAGATGCGCCTGGTTTTAGTGAATGTGCACTTCAACCGACTCAGCGACAACCTCTACGTGATCCTCAACAACGAGAACCAAATCACAGGCGTCGACTTCCCCGAGCAACCTGCTGCACCCGCTGCAGCTTCTTAGGCAAAAACCCGCTTAAGCTCCCAGCCACGCTTTGCCTTGAGGTTCTGTGCTGGCTCAGCTCGAGTGGATGGTTGAAGACGGTCAGCGCCTTGCGGAATGCCGCCATGACCATCCCCATGCTGTCCTGGGTCCACAGCCCCTCGACAACGGCCAATGGGTTGTCCGGGTCTGGATGCCTGAGGCCGATCGGGTTGAACTGATTGGTGCAGGCGCCCCCCAGCCGATGGGAACACCCCACCACCCCTGGGTGTTTGAAGCGGAGCTGCCCAGCAACCCCGGCAGCGGCTACCAAGTCCGGGTTCAGCGCGGCGGCATCGAACACGTCGCCCATGACCCCTGGGCCTTCCGCGACGAGTGGATGGGCGATCTCGATCGCCATCTCTTTGCCGAAGGCAACCATCACCACATCTGGCAGCGGATGGGTGCCCATGTGGTGAACCGTGACGGGGTCGCCGGGGTGATGTTCTGCCTCTGGGCTCCGAACGCCCGCAGCGTCTCCGTGCTGGGCAACTTCAATGGCTGGGATGGTCGCCATCACCCCATGCAGTCGCGCCTGGGCGGCTGCTGGGAACTGTTCATCCCGGGGCTCAAGCCCGGCGAGATCTACAAGTACGAAATCCGCAGTCAGCAGGGGCACTGCTACCAAAAAGCTGATCCCTACGGCTTCCGCCACGAGGTCAGGCCCGATAACGGCTCCGTGGTCGAAGCCCTGGAGGGTTACAACTGGGCGGACAGCACCTGGATGCAGGAGCGGGATAGCCGCAATCCCCTCGACCAGCCGATCTCTGTCTATGAGATGCACCTGGGCAGCTGGATGCATGCCAGCGCCGATCAGCCCTACATCGAGGCCGATGGCACAGCACGCCTGCCCGTGCCCGCCGCCGACCTCAAGCCCGGCGCGCGCCTCCTGACCTACCCCGAGCTAGCCGATCGGGTGATCCCCTATGTGAAGGAACGGGGCTTCACCCACATCGAATTGATGCCGATCTCGGAGCATCCCTTCGATGGATCCTGGGGCTACCAGGTCACGGGTTGGTATGCGCCCACTAGCCGCTTTGGCCGGCCCGATGAATTCCGGGCCTTTGTGGATCGCTGCCACGCCGAAGGCATTGGCGTGATTCTCGATTGGGTTCCTGGGCACTTCCCGAAGGATGCCCATGGCCTGGCCTTCTTTGATGGCGCCCACCTCTATGAGCACGCTGATCCCCGCATCGGTGAGCACAAGGAATGGGGAACGCTGATCTTCAACTACAGCCGCAACGAAGTCCGCAACTTCCTTGTTGCCAACCTGATCTATTGGTTTGAGCAGTTCCACATCGATGGCATCCGCGTCGATGCGGTGGCCTCGATGCTCTACCGGGATTACCTGCGTCCCGATGGCGAGTGGATTGCCAATGAGCACGGCGGGCGGGAGAACACCGAAGCGGTTCAGTTCCTCCAGCAGGCCAACCACGTGCTCTTCCAGCACTTCCCTGGGGCCCTCTCGATTGCCGAGGAATCCACCACCTGGCCGATGGTGACCAAGCCCACGGACATGGGCGGTTTGGGGTTCAACCTCAAATGGAACATGGGCTGGATGCACGACATGCTCGATTACTTCGAGCTCGACCCCTGGTTCCGCCAGTTCCACCAGAACAACGTCACCTTCTCGATCTGGTACGCCTACACCGAGAACTTCATGCTCGCCCTGAGCCACGACGAGGTGGTGCACGGCAAGAGCAACCTGCTCCACAAGATGCCTGGGGACGACTGGCAGAAGTTCGCCAACACCCGGGCACTGCTGGCCTACATGTGGACCCATCCCGGCAAGAAGACCATCTTCATGGGGATGGAATTCGGTCAACGGGCCGAATGGAATGTCTGGGGTGACCTGCAGTGGGATCTGCTGCAGTACGAGCCCCATCAAGGCCTGCAGTGCTTGGTGGATGACCTGAACGTCTTCTACAAGTCACAACCAGCTCTCTGGCGGGATGACTTTGAGGAGTACGGCTTCCAATGGATCGACTGCAATGACAACCGTCATTCAGTCATCAGCTTCATGCGCCGGGAGAGCACGACCGGCCAATGGTTGGTCGTGGTGGCGAACTTCACCCCGCAAAGCCACTCGCACTACCGGGTGGGCGTGCCGCTGAGCGGCTTCTACACCGAGGTGTTGAACACTGATGCCGCCCGTTATGGCGGCAGCAACCTGGGCAACCTCGGCGGCAAGTTCACCGACGAGTGGGGCATTCACAGCTACGAGAACTCCCTCGATCTCTGCCTGCCCCCCCTGTCGGTGCTGGTCTTCAAGCGGGATGAGAAGCGCAGCCAGGAGGGGCAGACTGCCGGCGAGACTGAAGTTCATGACGATGCGGCGGAACCCGGCGCCTGGAAGGCCTCAATCGGGGGTCTGCTCGGGTAGGTTCCAAGGCCCCTTCGCTGGTCCTCATGTCTTCCAACGCCCCTCTGCTGCTGCGCGCCGCCCGTGGTGAGCAGGTGGAGCGTCCTCCGGTCTGGATGATGCGCCAGGCCGGCCGGTACATGAAGATCTACCGCGACCTGCGCGACAAATACCCCAGCTTCCGCGAGCGCTCGGAGAACCCGGATCTCTCCTACGAGATCTCGATGCAGCCGTTCAACGCCTTCAAGCCCGACGGCGTCATCCTCTTCTCCGACATCCTCACGCCCCTGCCCGGCATGGGCATTGACTTCGACATCATCGAGAGCAAGGGGCCCCAAATCCAGGACCCCATCCGCTCGATGGCTCAGGTGGAGGCCCTGACTCCCCTGAACCCGGCTGAGACCATGCCTTTTGTGGGTGAGGTGCTGGGCCGCCTGCGCCAAAGCGTGGGCAACGAGGCTGCCGTCCTCGGTTTTGTCGGTGCCCCCTGGACCCTGGCGGCCTACGTCGTTGAGGGCAAGAGCAGCAAGAACTACGCGGTGATCAAGGCAATGGCCTTCCGCGAACCCCAGATCCTGCACAAGTTGCTGGATCACTTCGCCGAGTCGATCGCCAACTACCTGCGCTACCAGATCGATTCCGGTGCACAGGTGGTGCAGATGTTCGACTCCTGGGCCGGTCAGCTGAGCCCAGCTGACTACGACACCTTCGCCGCGCCTTATCAAAAGAAGGTGGTGGACCTGGTCAAGCAGACCCACCCCGACACCCCCTTCATCCTCTACATCTCCGGCAGCGCTGGCGTGATTGAGCGGATGGCCAAGACCGGTGTGGACATCGTCTCCCTGGACTGGACCGTGGACATGGCCGAAGGCCTGGCCCGCATGCCCGAGCACATCGGTGTTCAGGGCAACGTGGACCCCGGCCTGCTCTTCGGCAGCCAAGACGCGATCCGCGATCGCATCGACGATTGCGTGCGTAAGGCCCGCGGCCGGAAGCACATCCTGAACCTGGGTCACGGCATCCTTCCTGGAACCCCTGAAGAGAACGGTCAGTTCTTCTTCGAAGCCGGCAAGTCCGTGATGGACCGCCTCGGAGCTGCGGTTTGAGTTCGGCCCCCTCACGGATCCTGATTACTGGGGCCAGCGGCTGCGTTGGCCAGCACATCGCTGATCTGCTCTACCGCGAGAGCGACGCCGAGCTGTTGTTCTGGCTTCGCGATCCCAGCAAGCTGACCGCCGTCCCGGCCAACGATCCGCGCATCACCCTGTTGGTGGGCGACCTACGCGATGTGGAACCCCACCGCGCCCAGATCGCCTCGGCCACCCGCATCATCCATACCGCCACCGCCTGGGGCGATCCCGAACGGGCCCAACAGGTGAACGTGGTGGCGGTGAAGCAGATGCTGGCGGCCACCAATCCAGAGGTGCTGGAGCAGGTGGTCTATTTCTCCACCGCGAGCATCCTCAACAAGGACCTGAAGCTGCTGCCGGAGGCGATGCCCTACGGCACCGAATACATCCAAACCAAAGCCCAGTGCCTGGAGCAGCTGGAGCAGCATCCCTTAGCCCAGCGCATCGTGGCGGTGTTCCCGACACTTGTGTTTGGCGGACGGGTGGACGGCGGCGGCAAATTCCCCACCAGCTACCTGACGGCCGGACTGAAGGAAGGCGCCCGCTGGCTCTGGCTGGCCAAGTGGCTGCGGGCCGAGGCCAGCTTCCACTTCATCCATGCGGCCGACATCGCCCGGGTTTGCGTCCACCTGGCGACCCATCCCCATCAGCCCAATCCAGAGGTCGGCCAGGGTGCCGTCCGACGCTTGGTGCTGGGACAGCCGATGGTGACGGTGGATGAAACCGTCAGATGCCTCTGCCGCTGGCGCCGCGCCTGGTACCCACCATTTGGCCTGGATCTCCAGGGTTGGCTGATTGAAGGCCTGATCAAGCTGCTGCGGATCGAAGTGAATGCTTGGGATCGTTTCTCGATCCGCCAGCGGCACTTTGTCCACGACCCGATCAGCCCTCCGGAGCGCTTTGGCTTGGTGAGCCATGCGCCCACTCTCGAGGCGGTCTTCGAGGACGCCGGGCTGAAACACCGGGGCTAATCACAACAGGAGGTTTCAAATGTTGCGAACCTCTGCAGCAAACGCGACGAGGGCCACTTCGGCCTCTTAATTTGGCCAGGTTGCACGAGCTCAGATGCGCCGTCTCCTCTCCCTGATTGCCCTTTGCCTGGCGCTGGTGCTGGGTGCTTCCCCCAGCTTCGCCGCTGATGCCGACCACGGCGCTCAAATCTTCTCCGCGAACTGCGCTGCTTGCCACATGGGCGGCGGCAACGTGGTGAACGCCGAGCGCACCCTCAAGAAAGAGGCCCTCGAGTCCTACCTCGCTAACTACAGCGCTGGTCACGAAGAGGCCATCCAGTACCAGGTCACCAATGGCAAGAACGCCATGCCCGCCTTCGGCGGCAAGCTGAGCGAGGGTGACATCGCTGACGTCGCTGCCTACGTCGAGTCCCAGAGCCAGAACGGCTGGGCCTGATCTCTCAGACCCCACAGACCAAACCGCCCCTTCGGGGGCTGTTTTTTATGCCTGCTAAAGGCGAGATCCGTTGCCTTACAAGGCTGAGCGCGCGAGGGTGAACGATGCGCAACAGCCAACGCCATGGGCAACCGCACAGGCCACGACAGGGGCAGAACGACTCAAGAGCAATCGGTCGTGGACTTTCTCAAGCGCTCGAAACTCGCCGCGATTCCACCGCTCAGAAATGCAGCTGACGGCGGTACGGGCAGTGCACAACAAACCGCCGAGTGCCACTGGAGTCAGGACTGAGCCAGAGCACGCCGGGCCTCAAGCACCTCGAGATAGAGCGCCTCATCCACCTCGCGGATGTCGTATTCACTCGGCAGGCAACCGTGCTGATGGCGATGCACCACAAGCCAGCAATTGCGCTCAGGGTCGCGGGCTGTGCCGTCGAAGGTGAAGGACTCCTGGGCCAACCCCTGCACCAATTCAGACCGGGAGGGTTCTTGCTCTGCTGAATCGACGGGCATCTCGGCGTGTCTTGACCAGACTGGAGTCACTGGACCCAGCCATGATGGCGAGAGAGAGAGCCTGGCCGCTACTGCTGCTGAGCCTGACGCTGCTGGGGACGACGGTCAAAGCCCAGTCCAGCACTGATTTCGCCCCACTCGAACTGATTCAAGGAGGGGGAACACCGGCGGCGATTGGGCCGAATGTGCTGCGCGTCCTTGAGGCCAAGCGCTGCCGACTGGTGGTCAACCCCGAGCTGCCAGCACTCCAACCCCTACGGATCGCACCGAGCGCCGTTGCGGCGAAAAACCGGCTGGGCTGTCTCTCCCCGGCGGATGCGATCTACGGAGCCGACGGCTGCCCGACCAGGCTTTGTAGCCAGACCAGTGGTGTCTTGACCCTGCCGGCTGCCCAATAGAGAAACTCTGGACACACTGAGGAGGACTCCTCTCATTCCGCAGCAACGTTCATGTTCAAGTCGCAGGTGAAGACCTCTGTGCTGGTCGCAACGACCGCCGTACTCAGCAGCCTTCCTGCCATCGCCCAGGTGAGCGCCGCCAACGTCCGGGCCCTCAATTCCGCCCGCAACTGGGCTGTGGATAACAACGGTGGTCTGAGCGTCTATCGCCCCGCCGCCTGCATGTTCAACACCGGTGATGGCGGCGGCAGCTGCCTGACGCAGAACAACAGCCAGGGCTTCCGCTTCAAATTCCTCGGCGGTGCACCCGGCTGGCAGCAGCAGGGCACTCCCGCCACCACGGAAACCGAGATCCAGATCTCAAGCGATGGCCGCACGGTCAGCAACGTCATCTACAACGGCTCGCCCCGCTGATCGGAAAACCGTCCGGAGCGGACGGCCTGCATCCCCGAGGGGTGGAGGACCGAAGCTGCAACTTCGGTTCTCCCCTCCTTCAAAGCCAAACAATCGCCATACGGTTTGGTCACCACCCAGTTGAGGGAGGACCGCCATGCATCCCACCGCCGAACTGTTTACCGAGAAAGCCTGGGCCTCAGTTGTTGCAGCGCAGCAGCTCGCGCAGCAGCGCCGGCAGCAGCAGATGGAAAGCGAGCATCTCTTCGCCGCGCTCCTGGCTCAACAGGGTCTAGCCAATCGGGTGCTGGAGAAGGCCGGGGTGGATGTGGGAACCCTCAGCCAGACCATCGAGGCCTACATCGAAGGGCAGCCATCCCTGAGCTCTGCGCCTGAGAACGTCTATCTCGGCAGGGGACTCAACGCTGTCCTGGATCAAGCCAATGGACTCAAGGAGTCCTACGGCGATAGCTACATCGCCATCGAGCATTTACTACTCGCCCTGGCGAGTGATGATCGCTGCGGCAAACAACTGCTCAAGCAGGCCGGCAGCGATGCTGCCCAGCTCAAAGAGGCCGTTCAGGCGATTCGCGGATCCCAGAAAGTGACTGACCAGAACCCCGAAGGCACCTACGAATCCCTGGAGAAGTACGGCCGCGATCTGACCCAGGCGGCCCGCGATGGAAAACTCGATCCGGTGATCGGTCGCGACGAGGAGATTCGCCGCACAATTCAGATCCTCAGCCGCCGCACCAAGAACAACCCCGTTCTGATCGGTGAACCCGGCGTGGGCAAAACGGCAATCGTCGAAGGGCTCGCCCAACGGATCGTCAATGGAGACGTCCCCCAGGCCCTGCAGAACCGTCAACTGATTGCCCTGGACATGGGGGCCCTGATCGCCGGGGCCAAGTACCGCGGTGAATTCGAGGAGCGGCTCAAGGCTGTGCTCAAGGAGGTCACGGCCTCCGAGGGACAGATCGTGCTGTTCATCGACGAGATCCACACCGTGGTCGGCGCCGGGGCCAGCGGTGGCGCCATGGATGCCAGCAACCTGCTCAAGCCGATGCTCGCCCGCGGTGAGCTGCGCTGCATCGGGGCCACCACCCTCGATGAGCACCGTCAGCACATCGAGAAGGACCCGGCCCTGGAGCGCCGCTTCCAGCAGGTCTTTGTCGACCAGCCAACGGTGGAGGACACCATCTCGATCCTGCGGGGCCTGAAGGAGCGCTACGAGGTGCACCACGGCGTGCGCATCGCCGACAACGCCCTGGTGGCCGCAGCAGTGCTCAGTAGCCGTTACATCGCTGATCGCTTCCTGCCGGATAAGGCCATCGACCTGGTGGATGAATCCGCCGCGCGCCTGAAGATGGAGATCACCTCCAAGCCGGAGCAGATCGACGAACTCGATCGCCGCATCCTGCAGCTGGAGATGGAGAAGCTCTCGCTCGGACGTGAATCCGATGCCGCCAGCAAGGACCGGCTGGAGCGGCTGGAGAAGGAACTCGCGGACCTCAGTGAGCAGCAAAGCGCCCTGAATGCCCAGTGGCAAAAAGAGAAAGGCTCCATCGATGAGCTCAGCTCAATCAAAGAGGAGATCGAGCAAGTGCAGCTGCAGATCGAGCAGGCCAAGCGCAGCTACGACCTCAACAAGGCCGCCGAGCTGGAGTACGGCACCCTGACGGGTCTGCACAAGAAGCTTGCCGCCAAAGAAGAGGAACTCACGGGCGAGGGCGATGACAAGTCGCTCCTGCGTGAGGAGGTCACTGAAGACGACATCGCCGAGGTGATCGCCAAGTGGACCGGGATTCCTGTGGCCAAGTTGGTGCAAAGCGAGATGCAGAAGTTGCTGCAGCTCGAGGATGAACTGCACACCCGGGTGATCGGCCAGGAGCAGGCGGTGACCGCCGTGGCTGACGCCATCCAACGCTCCCGCGCTGGTTTAAGCGATCCCAACCGCCCGATCGCCAGCTTCCTGTTCCTCGGCCCCACCGGTGTGGGCAAGACCGAGCTCTCCAAGGCCCTGGCCTCCCAGCTGTTCGACAGCGAAGAGGCGATGGTGCGCATCGACATGTCCGAGTACATGGAGAAGCACACCGTCAGCCGTCTGATCGGAGCGCCTCCGGGCTACGTCGGCTACGAGGAAGGCGGACAACTCACTGAGGCCGTTCGCCGCCGGCCCTACGCCGTGATCCTCTTTGACGAGGTGGAGAAGGCGCACCCCGACGTCTTCAACGTGATGCTGCAGATCCTCGATGACGGTCGCGTCACCGATGGCCAGGGGCGCACGGTGGATTTCACCAATACCGTCCTGATCCTGACCAGCAACATCGGCAGCCAGTCGATTCTTGATCTCGCCGGTGATCCCGCTCGCCACAGCGAGATGGAAGCACGAGTCAATGAGGCCCTCCGCGGCCACTTCCGCCCCGAGTTCCTCAACCGGCTCGACGAGACGATCATCTTCCACAGCCTCAAGCAGGAGGAACTGCGGCAGATCGTGGAGCTGCAGATCCAGCGGCTGGCCAAGCGCCTAGAGGACAAGAAGCTGGGGCTGCAGGTCAATGCCGATGCCCTCGATTGGCTCGCCGGGGTTGGCTATGACCCCGTCTACGGCGCCCGCCCGCTGAAGCGCGCGATCCAGAAGGAGCTGGAGACTCCGATTGCCAAAGGGATCCTCGCGGGGCAGTTCAGCGCCGGGCACGACGTGGCCGTCGACGTGGAAGGCGAGACATTGCGCTTCCAGCAGGTGGACCCCAGCAAGCTGCCGCTGTTGGTCTAAGTCCCTCGAACTAGCCGGGTTGGAGCTCAATCCCCATGTTGCGCTCCAACCAATCGGCCAGAACCAGTAGTCCCCACTGGCGTGCCCAGGGCCTGAGGTCAACCCGCCGCGATGCAGTCTTGAGATCCAGTTGAGGAAGACCGCTACTAGCCGATGACGAGCGGAGCCACTGGTCAAAGGGAATGACAAAACCGCGCTTGGGGGCGTCCTGCAGAACCGCCGTCACCTCTGGGAAGGCATCCCGGAGCAGTTGCTTCCCCTGGGCCAAGCGCTCTGAGGCGGCGATGGGCGCGAGAGCCTCAAAGAGAGCGACATCGACCAGCGGCACCCGAAGCTCCAGCGAACTCGCCATCGAGAGGGCATCGCTATCGCGCAGCAGCATCGCTCCCATGTAGCTCGACGTCTCGAGCCAGGCGATTTGATCGGCGAGATCTGCAGACTGCAATCCCTCATGCAGGGGAGGGGTTGATGGAGCGGGGAGATCCCAGAGCTGAATTAAACGGGAGGCCTCGCGGGCTGAAAAAATCGTGCGCATGCAGCGGTGAGCCGCGGGCACACCGGGCGGACTAGCCAGGTAGTCCGAGAAGCGCTGGAGCTTGGCGCGCTTGATGGGCCGAATCAGCTGGGAAGCAGCCCAGGCGGCCGGTCCAAGCCGTTGACGCAGCGCCAGCAACTTCGGAACGGTTTGGAACAGCGGGTAGCCGCCGAAGAGTTCATCGCCCCCTAAGCCACTCATCACCACCTTCAATCCAGCATCCGCCGCCTCAGCTGAGAGGCAGTAGGTGTTGAAGCCATCGGTGCTGGGTTGATCCAGGGCATCGAAGAACGCCGGCAGTTGGGACCAGGCCTTGTCGCGTCGCAACAGGAGGCGGCGATGGTCGGAACCAAAGCGTTGGGCCACCTGCTCGGCGAGGGCACTTTCATCGAAAGCCTCCTCTTCAAAACCGATCGAGAGGGTCGTCAGCCGTTGGTCTGAGGCCGCCAGGATCGCCGATGAATCCAGTCCACCAGAGAGGAACAAACCCACGGGCACATCGGAGACCATGTGCGCTTCGACGCTCTCCTTGACGGCCGTTCGTGTGCGCTCCACCAAGGCGCCATAGGAGTCGCCCTTCTCCTCGTCAAAGCGCGGCTGCCAAAAGCGTTCAATCGTCAACGCACCGTTGGCCCAACGGGCCAGATGGCCGGGCGGCAGAGCGTTTAACCCTTCGACCATGGTCCCGAGCTGGGGAACGCAGCCAAACATCAGGTAGTGCTGCAGCGCCTCCCCATTGAGTTCGCGAGGGATCGATCCACTGCGCAGCAGCGCCCGCACCTCCGATGAGAACAGCAGGCGTTGGTCTGTCGATCGGTAGAGATAGAGGGGTTTAATGCCAAAGGGATCGCGGCCCAGCAGGGCGCTCTGGCGCTCCTGGTCGAACAGGCAAAACGCGAACATCCCGCGCAAGCGGGGCAAGGCTGACGCCCCCTCACGGATCAACAGCCGCAGGAGCACCTCGGTGTCACCCGTGGAGACAAAGGTCTCACCCTCGACCTCCAGCTCGGCGCGGAGGGTTTTGTAGTTGTAGATCTCACCGTTGAAGACCAGCCGATAGCGCCCGCAGGGGGACTGCATCGGCTGGTGCCCCGCCGGGGAGAGGTCCTGAATCGAGAGCCTGCGGTGGATCAGGGTGCAGGTCGGGCTCTGCCAAATCCCGGCGGCGTCAGGGCCGCGGTGGACCAGGAGCTCAGCGATGCGCTCGGCTTGGGCGCGAGGCATGGTCTCGGCCGATCCACGCGTGAGTTCGCCTGCCAATCCGCACATGCGAGGCGATCCTCAGTGGGGTGAATCTACGGTCAAAGCAACGCGCTGATCCGCTGCGCCAACTGCCGATCGAGGTTGGAGAGCCCACCGGTGTCATGGGTGGTGAGATCGACGACAACCCGGTTCCAGACATTGCTCCACTCCGGGTGATGGCCCATGGCTTCGGCGATCAGGGCCACCCGGCTCATGAAGCCAAAGGCCTCGTTGAAATCAGCAAAGACCAACTCTCGGTGCAGCTTTCCATCCACCAGGCTCCAGCCGGGCAACTGCTGCGGCAGCTGATCAATCTCAGCCGGAGTCAGCGGAACAGCAGCCATCAACCATCACCAGTACTGCACCCAGGCTGGCGCCCCTCAACCGAAGCGGTAGTGCTTGCGCACAGGCTGATGCACATCCCAGTGGCAGGAGAGACCGGTCGCAAAGGTGACCAGATCACCGGCACCAAAGCGCACGGGTTCACCGCCCTCGGGGGTCACCGTGACATCCCCCTCCAGCAGCAGGCAGGTTTCCTGCTCGTCGTAGTTCCATGGGAAGGAGCTGATCTCGCAGCTCCAGATCGGCCACTGCTCCACCCCCAATTCCTCGAGCTGGGCGCGTGCAGGCCCATGGACGACGCTGATTGGTGAGGCCATCAACTGCTGCCAGAACTGGAGCCATTCTCAAGGGCCAGATCGTGCAAGCGATCGATCAGCAGATCAATATCCGTGTCCTCCTCGGGCTCTGGTGTGGTCTCCCGGCGGCGCCGCACCTCCTCAGCCAGTCGCTCGGCATTCCGCCGCGCCAACTGGGTTGAAGGCGAGAGGTCACGGCCACACAGGGATGCCAGTTCCGCCTCCAGGGCCTCCACCCGCTGTTGCAGGCGCGTCAGCGCCGCGGTCAGTTCTTCAAGAGAAAGCGTCATCACTCACTCCCCGACCAGATGGGCCGCGACCCGCCTGCGCTGGGGCATCACGCGGTGCTCCCAGAGGTAAACCGCCTGCCAGATGCCAAGCAGCAACGTCCCATCCACAACGCTCAGGGAGAGGGTTTGGCTGGTCAACGCCGAGCGGATGTGGGCGGGCATGTCATCAGGCCCCTCGTCGTCATGGCGATAACGGCGCAGGGAATCAGAGCCATCCAAGGCGCCATGGGCGACCTGAGGAACCACGGCCTCCATCCAGGCCGCTAGGTCATCGAGAACCCGCGGATCGGCGTTCTCATTAATGGTCAGGCTGCAGCTGGTGTGGAGAGCACTCAGATGCAGGACGCCCTGTCGCAGGCCCGTGGAGCGAATCCAGCGGTTCAGCTCAGGGTCGATGCGCAAGAACCCCTTGCCGCTGCTGTTGAACTCGAATTGCTCGAGCGCCTGCTGCAAGCCCATCACTGATCCAGCGCAACCCGGCTCCAGTCAAAGCGATCAGCCACGGAGAGCCAGGGCCATCGTTCAGGCTGGGGCGATGACGACAGAACTCACACTCCTCTACGACGGTGGCTGCCTGCTCTGTCTGCGGGAGGTGAATTTCCTGCGAAAAAGAGATCAGCACTCGCGGATCGGCTTTGTCGACATCAACGCCAGCGATTACAGCCCGGAGCAGCACCAGGGAATCAGCTACCGGCAGGCCATGGGGCGCATCCATGCCATCCAGGGGAATGGGACCGTTCTGAAGGATGTCGCGGTCTTCCGCGAGGCCTATCGCCTGATCGGCCTGGGCTGGTTGTACGCCCCGACGGCCTGGCCCGTCATCGGACCGTTGGCGGACTGGGCCTATGGCCTCTGGGCCCAGTGGCGCCTCGCCCTCACGGGACGCCCGAACCTGGATCAACTCTGCAACTGCCGCTTAGAAGCGACGGCGGATCAGACGCGCTGAGACGCGGGTATCCAACAGCAGGGTCAATAGCCCCACCATCAGCGAGAGCATCGCCACAACGAACAGCGGCACCACGATCGCCGTCAGGTCAATCACGGCGATCGCACTGATGAAGGTGACCGCCACCACGGCTGCCACCAGCACGCCTGTTGTGGTGACCGCTTCGCTGGCGCGGGTGAGCAGGGTCATCCGCCGTTTCAACAACGCCAGATCCATGGCCTCGTCCCTGACGCTCTGCAACCGCTGGGCCCGGTCCAGTACCCGGGCCAGGCGATTACTGATCACACTCAACAGACCCGCGATGGCCGTCAGCAGAAACACCGGGGCGACAGAGAGCTGAATCGCCTTGGCCAAGCCGAGCATCGGTGAGCCAGCTCCGGGATCCATCGTCAGCCGCATCGACAGGTCCACCTAAGCGAGGCGAGACAAAACTGCCAACCTGGCTGCACACACTCACCGCCCCGTGACCCAAATCAACAGCACCTACAGCGGGGACCTGCGTTGTGCCTCGCTGCACGGGCCATCGGGCTCTGCCCTGGAAACGGATGCCCCAACCGACAACCAAGGCAAGGGCGAGCGCTTCTCACCAACCGACCTGGTGGCGACAGCTCTGAGCACCTGCATCTTGACGATCATGGGCATCGTCGCCGAACGCCACGACTGGGATCTCAAGGGATGCACGGCCCGGGCGGAGAAGGTCATGACCAGCGAAGCCCCGCGCAAGATCGCCCAGCTCGAGGTCTGGATTGAACTGCCGGCCCACCTCGATGAAAAGGCCCGCAAGATCCTGCGCAAAGCCGCTGAAAACTGCCCGGTCAAATTGAGCCTTGAAGGGGCCGTGGCGATGCAGCTCCACTGGAGCTGAGGACAGTGCCTAGGGTCGCGCCCAGAGCCGGGCATTCCCTTGAGCGCAGGACAGGCATACGCACAGCTTCGCGATCACCTGCACACCACCCAACTGCTCGGAGGAATTCAGAGCACGCTCTACTTCGACCAGAACACCGCCATGCCGCCGGGATCCGCCCACTGGCGCGGCGAGCAGCTGGCCCTGCTGGCGCTGCAGCTGCACGAGCGGCAGACCTCAACGGAATACGCCGATCTGCTGGCCAATGCCGAGGCCGAAGCAGGAGCCCAGGCCAGTCACGAGCAGCAGCGCAACCTCCAACTGTTGCGCCAGCAATGGGAGCGGCAGTCCCGCCTGGATCCTGCCCTGGTGGGGCAACTGGCTCAAGCCCAGGCCCAGGGCTATGCCTTTTGGCAGGAGGCCAAGCGCGACAACGCCTTCGCCCGCTTTGCCCCGGCCCTCCAATCCCTGATTGATCTGCGGCTCGAGCAGGCACGCCAACTGGCTCCGGCCGAACGGGATGCCTCGGGCCAGGAGCGAAGCCCCTGGGAAATCCTGGCCCAACCCTTTGAACCGGACGTCAGCAAAGAGGCGCTCAGCCGCTGGCTGCTTCCCCTGCGCAGCGAACTGCCGCCCTTGCTCGAGCAAGCCCAGACGCTCCCCAAGGGCAGCGCTGAGCGCTGGGATCTCAGCGAGCAATCCCAGGAGAGCCTCTGCGATCAACTGCTGCAGGAGTGGGGGTACAACCCTGAGCGCTGCTACCGGGCCCGCTCACCCCACCCGTTCTCCAGCACCCTGGGTCCGGATGACTTCCGGATCACCACCCGCGTCGTCGAGGGGCAACCCTTCTCGGCCTTCCTGGCCACCGCCCATGAATGGGGGCACAGCCTCTATGAACAGGGACTACCACGCACGGGGGATCACTGGTTCCCCTGGCCCCTGGGGGAAGCCACCTCCATGGCCGTTCACGAAAGCCAGAGCCTCTTCTACGAAAACCGACTGGCCCGCAGCCAGGCCATGGCCTGCCGCTGGCATCCGCGTTTCGCCCAGGCCCTTGGCCAGGACGTCTGGGGGAGCAGCCAGGGGTTCTGGCGCGATCTCAATCCGATCGCTCCGGGATTGACCCGGGTGGAGGCCGATGAGGTCAGCTACGGCCTACACGTGCTGCTGCGCTACGAGCTCGAGCTCGCACTGCTGGAGGGGGGGATGCCCGTTGAGGAGTTGCCCAGTGCCTGGAACCGGGCCATGAAGGAGCTCCTCGGCATCGAGCCGAGCAACGACCGAGAGGGCTGCCTACAGGACGTGCACTGGAGTGAAGGACTCTTTGGCTACTTCCCCTCCTATGCCCTGGGACACCTGATCAGCGCCCAGATCAGCGAGACGATCGAAGGGCAGCTCGGTCCGATCGAATCGCTACTAGAAGCGGGCGATGACGCAGCCCTGGGCCTCTGGCTCAAACAGCGGGTGTACCCCCTGGGGCGCAGTGTCAACGCCATGGAACTGGTGGAGCAGGTTTCAGGCTCCCCCCTGAGCCATCACCCCTTCCTCCGCTACCTGCAGCAGAAGCTCGAACGACTCGCCGCGTGAAGAAACGGAACAAAGGTGTGCAAACGCTGACCGTTGCGCTCTGATGGGTCTGCGCGAAAGGAAAGAGATGGCAAATCAATTCCCCCGCAAGGCCAGTTTCGATCTCTCGCCCCAGCAGCATGGGCAGAGCGTTAACAGCCAAGACAGCAACTCTGCCGGTGCGGAAGCAACCAGGCGCAGTGAAGACGAGTGCTTGGTCAATGAAAACCTAAGCCGGATTTTGCAGTCCTCCAGCTATCAGCTGGCCCACGCCGATGAGGGACTGCTCTCCAGCGCGGAGATGCGCGGCGTCCGCATGTTGCTGGAAATCACCAAGCCACAGCAAATCCTTGAAGCCGAGGGCGTTGAGTCCACCATCATCATTTTTGGTGGGGTGAACATCATTGAGCGCTCCGCTGCCGAGTGGCGCCTGGCCGCCGCAGAAGCCGAACTCGCCCGTAACCCCAACAGCGGCCCACTGCAACGGCAGTTGAGACGCAGCCAGACCCAGTTGGAGTTCTCGCGGTACTACGACGCGGCCCGTGAGTTCAGCCGGCTGGTCTCGGCGGACCAACAGGCCGGTCATCACAACCATGTGATCGTCACCGGTGGCGGCCCCGGAATCATGGAAGCGGCCAACCGCGGTGCCTTCGATGCCGGTGGACGCTCGATCGGTCTGAGCATCAAGCTCCCGGGGGAACCGGAGCCCAACCCATACATCAGCCCCGAGCTCTGCTTTCAGTTCAATTACTTCGCCCTACGCAAGTTCCACTTCGTCAAACGCTCTGCCGCTGCAGTCCTCTTCCCCGGCGGCTTCGGCACCCTTGATGAGCTGTTTGAGGTGCTGACGCTCCGCCAGACCGCGATCAAGGGTCAGATGCCCGTCATCCTCTTTGGTACGGAGTTTTGGCAACGGCTGATTGATTTCGACTACCTGGCTGACTGCGGGCTGATCCGCGAGGAGCACCTGGAGCTCGTCAGGTTCACCGACTCAGCGCAAGAAGCCTGGTCCTGGATCCAGGCCTGCGAAGCCCAGCAGGTTCACGAAGATCTGAGCTCCGAGGCGCTCGCGGCCTAGGCCAAAGGCCGGTTCCGGGAACTCCGTAGGATGCCGCCCATCCTTAAGGCCCGCTGCCCTGATGGCGAACATCGACCACGCCCCAAGCCGCACGATGCTCAACCTGCTGCACGTGCTGCCGGCCTTTGCCGATGAAGCGGAACTGCGGCTGAACACCATCGTTGAGCTGAACAGCAACACGATCAACAAGTACGAGCTGATCACCGAAACCGGTCACCTGAAGCTCGATCGCGTCGGCTACTCCTCCCTGGCCTACCCCTTCGCCTACGGCACCATCCCCCGCACCTGGGATGAGGACGGCGACCCGCTCGACATCGAGATCGTCGGTGTGACCGAGCCCCTGGTGCCCGGCTCCCTGGTGGAAGCCCGCATCATCGGCATCATGAAATTCGACGACGGCGGCGAAGTCGACGACAAGGTCATTGCCGTGCTGGCCGATGACAAGCGCATGGACCACATCACCAGCTACACCCAACTCGGTGAGCACTGGCTGAAGGAAACCCAGTACTACTGGGAGCACTACAAGGACCTCAAGAAGCCCGGCACCTGCCGCGTCAATGGTTTCTTCGACTCCGCAGAAGCCGTCAAGATCGTCAAGGAGTGCGAGGCCCGCTACATGGAAGTGATCGCGCCCAAGCTGGTCAACTGATCGCAGCCAAGCCCCCAACCGGGGGCTTTTTTCATGGCTTGGAGTCTGCGGACGTTTGGGCTCGAGCCACGGCCCGCGCCATGCCGTCGCGGCTGGCCAATCCCTGCAGGGCCTTCACGGGAAGGCCCGTGGCAGGGAGGGCGCTGGGGAGATGGGGCAGATCGGGAAGGGCGAGATCAAAGACCGGTAGCTGACGCAGTCCGTTGGGACGCAACTGATCTTCCAACTGGGCGAGGTTCGCGGAAGCCGGCAGCCAGAGCAGCTCCGAGCGCCGGCACTCCGCCAAGGTGACAGCCGGCCCCAAGCCGGTGAGGGCCCGCTGCAGGTCAGCCAGTGTGACCAGGCCCACAACCCAGTTCTCCTGCTCAACCATCAGGCAGTGACCATGGGCCGAGAGCAGTTGCTGCAGCGCTGACTGGGCCGACTCCGCAGCATTGAGCACCAGCGGCGCCTCGGGCTCAAAGGCATCGAGCACCGGCAGGGACGCCAAGGCATGACGGCGCTGGTCCTCAATCAGATCAGGCCCCAGCAGACCGGGGTCAGCCAGGCCCTGCCAGCGCTCCACCAAGGCTGCACTCAGACCCGCGGCCGCCATCAGCGGCAGGACGATGCGGATGTCTCGCGTGAGCTCAAACAACAGCAAGAGGGCGGTCAAAGGGGCGCGGGCACTGCCGGCCAGAACCGCAGCCATCCCGACCATGGCGTAGGCGGGGGGTTCCGCCACCGGCAGCCCAAAACCGCTATCCCCCAGCAGTTGGCCATAGACGTTCCCCAGCACCGCGCCGGCAAACAGCGACGGCGCAAAGCCACCGCCCACAAAGCCTGTGGCACTGCTCAAGGCCGTAGCCAGCAGCTTCACCAGCAGCAGACCCACCAGGGTGAATAGGGCGATGCCGCCCCCACTGCCGAGCAGCGCCTCGATCGTGTCGTAGCCCACCCCAAGCACCTGGGGAAAGCCCAGGGCCATCAGGCCGATGGCCAAGCCCCCCAGTGCGGGCAGGGACCAAGACGGCAGGCGTCCCAGCAGGCGCTGGACCCGTGGACTTCGGCCAGCCGCCAGCAGACGCAGGAGCGCCAAGGACACTCCGCTCGCCAGGAGCCCCAAGCCCAGATAAAGGGGCAATTCCAGGGGCGAGCGCACCTCGTAGGCCGGCAGGCGAAAGATCGGGTCACTGCCCAAACAGAGTTGCGTGACGAGGGCGGAAGCCACCGCCGCGACAAGCACTGCCCGAATACTTGGGCGGCCGGGGATGGTGCTGTAGCTGCCTTCAAAGGCAAAAAAGACACCGGCGATCGGGGCCTTAAAACCGGCCGCCAGTCCAGCCGCAACACCCGCCGCCACCAAGGCCTTCTGGGACTCGGGGGGCAGTCCGCCGCGCATCCCAAGCCACAGGCCAATGTTGCCGCCGCTCTCCACGCTGGGCCCCTCAGGACCAAGGGACGCGCCGCTGCCCAGGCTCAGCGAAGCGCCCAGCAAACGCTGAAAGGGAAGCTTGGGCTTGGCCTGAACCGCGCCGTCAGCCATGGCCATCAAGCTGGGCAGTCCGGGACCCAGGTCCCTGGACCACAGCCGCAGCAGACCGACCCCAAATCCCCCGAGCACGGGCATCAGCACCACCGGCCAGGAGTCCAACCACAGGGGGAGACTGCCCGTGATCGCTGATGTGGGATCCGGAGGAAGCGGCGTGGGATCCGGCAAAAAGCCCACGCCCCCCAGACCGATCTGCAGCAACGCCCGCAGCGGTGTGCCGCTGTCGACCGGCAAGGGCTCCACCGGCAGAACGGGCGGCTCGGGCTGGGTCTGTCCCACCAAGGCCAGGGCCCAGGACACGGCCGGGCCAAACAGACCGTTATTGATCAGGCCGAGCAGCTCGTGGAAGCCGACCACGGCCAATCCAGTCAGACCGCCAACGAGGGCCGCCCAAGCCAACAGGCTCCATTGAAACGGAAGGGGCCGAGCCTCATCGAGCTCAGTCGGGGCCCCGTCCGGAAGGGTGTCAGGCCTCGGGCCGAACGGTTGCAAAGATCTCCTCCAGGATCTCTCCTGCTCCCTGGGCCTTCAGTTTGTGGGCCAAGTCAATCCCCAGGGCTTCGGGGTTGGTTTGATCCCCCTGCACCTGATCGCGGATCAGACGCTTGCCATCGAGGCTGGCGACCATGCCTGTGAGCACGAGCTCGTCCCCTTCAAAACGGGTGTTCACACCGATGGGGACCTGACAGCCGCCCTCCAGTTCGCGCAGGAAGGCGCGCTCAGCCAGGCAGCGACGGGCGGTGGGAACGTGCTCCAGCACTTTGATCTGCTCCAGCACCTTGGCGTCGCCATCGCGGCACTCAATCCCCAGGGCCCCTTGACCCACGGCATGGAGGGAGATGGAGGGATCGATCAGCTCATGGATGCGATCGCTTAGGCCCAGGCGACCGAGACCGGCGGCGGCCAGGATCAAGCAATCGAATTCGCCGGAATCGAGCTTCTCCAGGCGGGTGATGACGTTGCCGCGCACATCTTTAAAGGTGAGGTGCGGGTAGTGGTGACGCAGCTGGGCCAGACGACGCAGGGAGCTGGTGCCCACCACGGCCCCTTCAGGAAGGGTCGCGAGGGTCTTGTCCTTGTGCTTCTCGTGCACCACCAAGGCATCGGCGGGATCCTCCCGCTCAGTGATGCAACCCAACATCAGCCCCTCAGGCAGGTTGGTGGGCAGGTCCTTCAGGCTGTGGACGGCGATGTCGGCACGGTCCACCAGCATCTGAGCCTCGAGCTCTTTGGTGAACAGACCCTTGTCCCCAATCTTGGCCAGGGCCACATCGAGGATCTTGTCGCCCTGGGTGGCCATCGCCTCGATGGTGATCTCGAGACCGGCATGGGCCTTGGCTAGCTCGTCACGCACCCAATGGGTCTGGACCATGGCCAGCTGGCTGCGGCGAGAGGCAATGCGCAGTTGGGAACCAGCCATCGGAATGCATCAAGGCAGCAAACAGCCGCCAAGCCTAGGGAGTGGTGTGCCCATCGCGGCCAAAGGCCGCAAAGTCTTGATCAGTCGTCGTTTGCGAAGAGGGCCAGGGGAAGGGGCCCCCAGGTGTCCTCGGTGCTGGGATCCACGGGGTTTTGTCCAGTGATCAGAAGACCTTGGCCAAGGCCGCTCTCACGGCGCACCAAAAAACGACCGTTGTTCTGATTCGCCTTCAGGAAGACGGGGCCCTCGATCGTCGCCAGCTCCTCACCGGCTGGATCCAGCTCCAGGGTTTCCCAAGAGAAGCGCTGCTCAAGCGCCCGCAGGGTCGCGACCGCAAGGGCTGCGGAGGGGGCCATCACACCCACGGTGAACCACTCGCAGGTCGCCATGGCCTGGGTCAGTTCCTCCAGCAGTTGCCCCTGCTCAGCAGAGGAGAGCTCAGGCGCCGTGCGCAGTCCCTTCAGTGATGCCAGCAGCGAGGGCCCGTCAGCCATGGATAGAGGAAGAGGTGGGGTGGTGCCGTTCCCAGACGGTGAAACCGGCCAGGCAGAAGCTGAGCCACACATAACCGACGGCCGCCCCAGCCAGGATGTCCGTTGGCCAATGGGCGCGGCAATAGAGGGTGCTCAGCCAAACCAAGGCGACCCAAAGACTCGAAAGGAGAAACAATGGCCGGCGCAGCCTGGGGTAGTGGGCCGCCAGCAGGGTGCAGCTCATGAAATAAAAGACCACCGAACCCGCTGCATGGCCGCTGGGAAAACTGCGGCCACTCAGCTCCAGCAGGCTGGCGTCGGGGCGGGGTCGATCAAACCAGGGCTTCAGCAAGCGATCAACGATCACCAAAATGCCGCCGGTTCCGGCCACGACGCAGACCAAATCAGGCCAGAAGCGCTTGAAGGCCAGGAAACCCAGAACAGCCAGGACCAACACCGCGGTCACATGAATGCCACTGGCTTGATAGACAACCAGCAGCAGCTGTCCAAGCCAGGCGGGGATGCGCTGGTGCAGCCCATCGAGCAGGACGCGATCGAAGGAGTCCGGGGCATTGGCCTTGAGGGTTGGACTCACCACCAGCAAGACAACCGCAATGGCCAGGGTCAACAGCAATCGGCGCCGTCCAAGGGCGTTCAACCACTCACGCAGAAGAAGAGGCATGGCGATCACCGTCTCTGGCTCAACTGATCGAGGGTGGTGCGGTCAAGTCTGATCAGGCGGTGGGCATCCAGGCGGCCCAGCAGCTCCGCATCACCGGGTCCCACGCCCAGGTCCAGCAATTCACGATCAGACCCCAGGACCAACACCGAGTCAACGGGCAGGGCTTGGGCCTCCAGCTGATCGATGGCCGAACGGGCGTCGTGAACGAAGAGCACCGGACGACCGCTGTAAAACACCACGCTGTAGCGCTTGTAGCCCGCCACCAGCAGCGGTTCACCCGGCGCAGCTGAGGCAGCGGCTTGACGGGCCAACACCCGGATCGGCAGCAGGCGCTCACGATCCATCAGGGGCGCCAAGACGGGAATCACCAAGGCCAAAACCGCCGCAAACCCAGCGGCATTGGGGAGCCAAAGCCAACGCAGGGCGACGCCATCCCGCGCACGAAGCAACCAGATCAACGCGCCGCAGGCACCTGCCAAGGGGAGTGCCAGCAGCCAGGGCAAGCCGGACTGGGCGATGGCATCCGCGAAACCGGGGTAGGCCGGATCCACCTCAATCAAGCGAGGGGCAAGGACGGCGGCCACGGCCATCAGCCCCAAGAGCACGGCATTGAACCAACCGCTGCCCCGCTGCAGACGATCCAGCCAAGGGGGATGGCCCGTGCCCGGGGAAAGGGGCGCAAACAAGAGGCCCACCAGAAGGACTGCACCCGGAACGGCCGGAAGGATGTAGCCGGGCAATTTGGTCGCCGCGGCGGAGAAGAAAGCCACCACCACCACAAGCCAAATCAAGCCGAATTGGGCGAGGGCCTCGCCCGCATCACTGCGATGCCAGCGCTGGGGAGCCCAGACCTGCAGCTTGAGGATTGCAGCAGGGAGATACAGCGACCAGGGCAGTGCCAGTAACAGCAACCAGGGCAAATAAAACCAAGGGGGACCTGGGTGGGCGTAGATCACCGAGGTGAAGCGCTCCAGGTTGCTGAAGCCGATGAAGCGCGCAAGGAAGGTGAACCCGTTGGCCTGGGTCGCTGCCACATACCAAGGCAGGGTCACACCCAAAAACAGGGACAGCAGCGCCAGCCATGGGGTCTGACGGACCTCCGGCCAAAGATCACGCCGCAGCAGCAGAAACCCGATGATCACCAGGCCGGGTAAAAGCAGGCCAACGGGGCCTTTCGCCAGTACCGCAATCCCGCAGAAGAGCGCCAACGCCACATGGCCCAGGCGCCTCAGGAGCAGTTGATCCCTGCGCCAGTAGGCCAGGACAAAGCCCAACAGGGCCAGGCTGATGCCACTGGCCAGAAACATGTCGGTGACCGAGGAGCGGCCCCAGCCCACCCAGCCTGGACTCAGGGCCAACAGCCCGCTGCAGAGGGTCGCGCGCCCCAGCCGTTGACTGACGGACTCCGTCGATGGCGCCAGGGCGAGCAGCAGACCAAAAACGGCAAAGACAACGGCGCTGGCGGCGAGGGCCGCAGGGAAGCGGGCTGCCCATTCACTGACACCGAACAGCTGGAAGCTGAGCCCCACCATCCAGTACCCCCAAACGGGGTAATCGAAAAAGGTTTCACCGTTCCAGCGGGGGGTAACCCAGTCACCGCTGAGCACCATCTGGCGGGGCACCTCAACGAACAACCCCTCGGTTTTATCCAAGAGGCCAAGGCTTCCCAACTGGTTAAAGAAAGCCAGCACACAAAGGCCCAACAGGGAAGCGATCGCCGTGATACGCGCCCGGGAGGGATTGGCATCCAGCCAAGTTCTGAGCCTCTGCATCACTAGTTAGGGGTGTTCCAGACGAAACGGCTGCTGGCGGCGTAGTTCCAGACGAACACCACAATGATCCCGGCCAACTGGGCCCAGAAGACATTCGGTGAGATCAGGCTGTAGTAGGCCGAAGCCAGGCCCACATTGGCCATCACCGGTAGGGAGGCCACCAACAGGAACTTGAACAGTCCGCGCAGCAGCAGGATGCCCTTCAAGCGAGCGAAACGGAAGGTCAGGGCGTTGTTGATCAGGTAGTTCGAGCTGGCTGCCGAGATCACCCCGATTGGCAGCGCCTGCTCAAAGCCAAGGCCCCAGAGAGCCATGAACAGCTGCGTGATCAGCAGCTGCACCGCAACGCCACTGAGACCGACCAAACCAAAACTGATGGCTCGCCTGGGCAGCAGGCGGAAGCTCAGGGTGTGGAGGATTGAGATCAGGAAATCCCAGAAGATGGCCAGATCCAGCTTGGAGCTGCCATAGGTGCGGGGCTGGAAGGTCAGGGGCACCTCGGCGGTGCTCAAGCGCCCACGACTCACCGCCAGCAGTTCGTAGAGGAACTTGAACCCGTTGACATCCACGCCACGGATCAAGAGAAGCAGCGGCTCCAGGCGCAAAGCAAAGAAGCCACTCATGTAGTCCGTGAGATGGGCATAGCGCTTGGGCAAGCTGAAGCGGGCACTGGCATTGGCCCACGTCGATCCGGTTTCCCGCCGATCGCTCAGCCCCAGGATCTGGGCCTCGGGATGGAAGCGGCTGCCGATGACCAGGTCCGCACCACCGGCTTCCAGGGTCTCGATCGCGCGGCGGACAGAGCCAGGCTCATGCTGGCCGTCACTGTCCATCACCAGGACAAAGTCCCCCGTGGCATCCAGCAGACCTTCTTTGATGGCGCTGGCCAAACCGGAGCGCCCGACCCGGCGGATCAGACGAAGCCGCGGTTCGTCATGGGCGAGCTGACGAACCAGCTCTGCTGTCCCATCCGCCGAGTCGTCATCCACCACCAGGATTTCCAAATCCCACTGCTCACCCAGGGGAAGCAGCTGGGCCAGAAGCGGCTCGATGTTGCCCCGCTCGTTGTAGGTGGGCAGAACAATCGAGACCCGCAAGCCCATCGAATCCTCAAGACAAAGCCGGCGGGAAATCCCGCCGGCGGATGAACCTTAAACCGATTGGAACGGAGTCAAAGAGTTGGTTACTTGATGTACTCCTTGAGCACGCCATTGCGGTTGGGGTGCCGCAGTTTGCGCAGGGCCTTGGCCTCGATCTGGCGGATGCGCTCGCGGGTCACATCAAAGATCTGGCCGATCTCCTCGAGGGTCTTCATCCGACCATCGTCCAGGCCGTAGCGCAGGCGCAGCACATCGCGCTCACGGGGGCTCAGGGTCGCCAGAACACCTTCGAGATCTTCCCGGAGCAGGTTCTTGGCGACGTCCTGCTCAGGATTCTCGATATCAGCCTCAATGAAGTCACCCAGGCGGGAGTCTTCCTCCTTGCCAATCGGTGTCTCCAGCGAAATCGGCAGCTGAGCACTCTTGGCAATGAAGCGGAGCTTCTCGATGGTCATCTCCATCGATTCAGCAATCTCCTCTTCAGTGGGCTTGCGGCCAAACTCTTGAGAGAGGGTCTTGGTGGTCTTCTTGATACGAGAAATGGTCTCGTACAAGTGGACCGGCAGACGGATCGTGCGGGACTGATCCGCAATCGCGCGGGTGATCGCCTGACGAATCCACCAGGTGGCGTAGGTCGAGAACTTGTAGCCCTTCTCGTGATCGAACTTCTCGGCGGCGCGAATCAGTCCGAGGGAGCCCTCCTGAATCAAATCCTGGAAGCTCAGGCCCCGATTCATGTACTTCTTGGCAATCGACACCACCAAACGGAGGTTCGACTGGACCATCTTTTCCTTGGCGCGGCGACCCAACATCAGGCGCCGGCGGAACTTGACCAGGGGCATCTCGACGAGGGTCGCCCACTCCTTGGTGTCGGGGTAGTGGCCGTTGTCTGCCTCGAACTGGTTCGCTAGCTCCTCGAGCTGCAGCAGGTCCGCAATTTTGCGGGCCAGCTCAATCTCCTCGTCAGGACGCAGCAGTCGAATCCGGCCGATCTCTTGGAGATAAACCCGGATGGAGTCTTCGGTATAGACACCCTTCGGCCCGATCTTGATGCTCGCCAGGGCTTTGGCGGTTTTCGCTGCATCCTTCTCCGTGGCCTTGGCATCGGCAGCTGGAGCCTTACCCGCCGCTGCAAGCAGCTGATCAGCCGCCTTGTCTAGGTCGGCGGCCGCGGCCTTCTTGCTGGTGGCTTTCGATGCCGCAGCTTTTGTGGAAGCAGCCTTGGTCGATGCAGGCTTTTTGCTGCTGGCGGCTTTGGTGGAGGCCGCTTTCGTCGATGCAGCCTTCGTGGCCTTGGCCTTGGTTGGGCTGACCTTGTTCGCGGCCTCGGCGTCCTTCTTGGTCTTGCTGGCGGCCTTGGCCTTCGTCACCTTGACGGTCTCACCCGAAGAATTGGCCACGGCGAGGATTTCAGCAGCGGGCTTTTTGGCCGTCGCAGCTGCCTTCGTGGTCGTCTTGGTGGTCGCTGACTTCTTTGTCGCAGCAGCAGGACTCATCGCGTTCGGCTAGATGATGTTGAGGCGGTTGACACGTCAGACGCAGACCCGACCAAGCCAAGGGCGAGGTGCCAATCATCGATCGACCGGAGTCGGCGAAGGGCCACATCGATCGGGCGACAGAGCCGGTCAAGGCTCAATGACCCATGGGAACGATGAATTGGTGGGGCGTCAACGAACCCAGCAGAGTTGCCAAGGGACTTGGCGGGGTGCTGAGGGAAATAGAAAGGGTGGGAAACGGGGCTAGAAGCCCAGCAAGGCTGTCAGGGGTGGTCGCAGATCGGGCGCGCAGCAGTGCTGGCTGTCCTCAAGATCTTCCCGCTGGACGGAACTTTGCCGGGTTCCGACTGCAGCCCTGTGGACTGCTCAACAGACTCATCTTAAGAAACTCCCAAGAGCTTTGCAAGAGTGACCGGCTCCACCCCAGCAGATGGCCAGGGTTCCTGGGTCCAGGTCTGGCTTGAGGCGGGCCGTGAGGGGCAGGTGTTCACCTACAGCAACCCCAAGCAACTCCCCTGCGCCAGAGGGGATCTCGTGCAAATTCGACTCCGGGGACGGCGCCACATCGGGCTGGTGCTGGAGCTGCTGGATGAACGACCCGCGGCCTTAGCCGGCAAAGCCCTGCAACCGATCGAAACCGTCCATCAACAGGCCGCTGTTGAGCCGGACTGGCAAAGCCTGATTGAGACGGTTGCGCAACAGTGCCGAACCACCTCCTTCCGAACGCTCAAAGCGGTCCTGCCCCCTGGCTGGCTTGGGCAGCGCCCGGCCGCTGCGGCTCAACGGCCGCGGGAGCAGCTCTGGCTCGAGCTGATTCAGCCCCCCACGGAAACGGAGCGGAGCAGCTGGAGCGACGCCCAAAGCCGTCTGCTCCAGGTGCTGGAGGCCCACGGCGGCCAGTGCTGGCAAACCCAGGCCCTCGAGGCCGCTCAGGTCAGCCGCTCGGTCAGTGACACCCTGCAGCGCCGGGGAATCCTTCGACGAGAGCGGCGCCCCTTTCAGGCCGAGGAGGTGATGCGCCCAGGTGGCGACGGCAGCATCCCCAAGCAGCTCACTGAGGATCAAGCCCAAGCGCTAGCCGCCATTGAGGGGGCTCCACCAGGAAGCCAGCTCCTGCTCTGGGGGGTGACGGGGGCTGGCAAGACGGAGGTCTATCTCCAGGCCGCCGCACGCGAGCTTCAAGCGGGACGGTCCGTGTTGCTGCTGACCCCAGAGATTGGACTCATTCCCCAGCTGCTGGATCGCAGCCGAGCCCGCTTTGGTGCGGCGGTGGCGGAATACCACTCGGGTTGCAGTGACGGCGCGCGCATTCGAACCTGGCGCCACTGCCTCGATAGCCCCTCTCCGCTGCTGGTGGTGGGCACCCGTTCGGCGATCTTTATACCGCTCAATCAGCTGGGCTTGGTGGTGCTCGATGAGGAGCACGATCGCTCCTACAAACAGGACAGCCCGATGCCCTGTTATCACGCCCGAGACGTGGCCCAACTGCGGGTTCAAGCCAGCGGGGCCAAGTTGGTCCTGGGCAGTGCCACCCCAAGCCTGGAGACCTGGCGCGCCTGCCAAGGCCCCCAGGCGCAGTGCCAGTTGGTGCGACTCCCCAAGCGGATTGGCAGCAGTGTCCTGCCACCGGTCCTGGTGGTGGACATGCGGCAGGAACTGGCGGAGGGCCACCGGCGTCTGGTGAGTCGGCCGCTGATGGACCGGCTCCAGACCCTCAAAGAACGGGGGGAGCAGGCGGTCGTGCTGGTGCCCAGGCGGGGCTACAGCAGTTTTTTGAGTTGCCGCAGCTGCGGCGAAGTGGTGCAGTGTCCCCACTGCGACGTGGCCCTCACGGTGCACCGGCAACGGGAGCGCTCCTGGCTGCGCTGCCACTGGTGCGACCACCGCGCAGAAGTGGAGCGCCGCTGCGGCCATTGCGGCTCAGCGGCCTTCAAGCCCTTTGGGGCCGGAACGCAACAGGTCCTGGAGCACCTCTCGGGCGAACTGGAGGAGCTGCGGCTGCTGCGCTTCGACAGGGACACCACCCGCGGGCGCGATGGCCATCGGCAACTCCTTGAGCGGTTTGCCCGCGGGGAAGCCGATGTCTTGATCGGAACCCAGATGCTCGCCAAGGGGATGGATCTGCCGCGGGTGACCCTGGCTGCCGTGCTGGCCGCCGATGGGCTCCTGCATCGACCCGATCTGCGGGCCGCAGAGGAAAGCCTGCAGCTGCTGCTGCAATTGGCCGGCCGTGCGGGGAGAGGGGACCGTCCTGGGGAGGTCCTGGTGCAGACCTACAGCCCCGAACATCCCGTGATTCGCCATCTGGTGGATGGCCGCTATGAGGCCTTTTTGCAGGAGGAACTCCAACAGCGGCAGGCCGCATCCCTCGTACCCTTCAGCCGGGCATGCCTGCTGCGCCTCGCGGGACCATCCGCCAGTCGAACCGCGACGGCCGCCTCAAGCCTGGCGGAACACCTGCGGGCGGCGCTGACGCAACAGGGCTGGCTGCTGATCGGACCCGCACCCGCACCGGTGGCCAGGGTCGCGGGGAACAGCCGCTGGCAGCTGCTGCTGCACGGACCAGCCGGCTCTGAGCTTCCGCTGCCCATGGAGACAGAGCTGCGGGCCCTTCTGCCCCAGGACGTCAGTCTGGCGATCGACCCAGATCCGCTGGAGCTCTAGGCCGGCAGCTGGGGCAAACCAAAACCAGCGGCGATGCGCAGCCGCTGCAACAGGGCCACCAGGAGCAGCAGCAGGCTGATGGCCAGGGTACCCAGGCCCAGCTTGCTCCAGCGCCAGCAGGAGAGCTGGAGCGTATTCACCGCCCCGGGCTCAAGGCGCCAACGGACAACCTCAGGCTCGCCCTTGCCCCGGCGCATGGCGCGGGCGGGGATGGGCCCAGAGGCCTGAATCGCACGCAGCGGAAGTGGTTCGAGGGCAACGCTCAACTGCAATCCAGGCAGGGACTGGAGCGTCTCCAGATCCAGCTGGATGGCCAGCCGCTGACGCACGCCGATCAACCAGTTGCGCTCTTGAAAATCCAGTTCCGGGGGGGGGAGATCCAGGTTGGCCAATGCCGCACCCTGCTCAAGACTGTCCTGCAGCAGCCTCAAAGCCTGAGCAGCTGGCAGCACCGGCGAGGCCAGCGTCAGGCGGCCATGGTCTTGATCCACGCGCAGGGAGCGGCCGCGCAGCCCTTGCCGCCATTGGCTCTGCCAAGGAAGGGGCTGATCCGTCTGGGATTGACTGCGCTGCTCAAACTGCAGGCGTCCAGGGCCGGGGAAGCGCAGCTGGGTCTCGAGGTCAACGCACCCACCGAGCAAAGCCGTCAGCAGCAACAGAACGATCGCCACGACAGCGAAACCCAAGGGAGCCTGGGTGGGTCCAGTGGGCGGTGGTGGTGGCTCTGGGGGTCCGCGGCGGCGGCGGCGTTGACGGGCCATCGCCTTGAGCTCGCCCTCCAGGGGCTTCATCTCCCCCAGGCTCGGAAGGGTCATCGACCACTCCCTGGGCCTCACCAAGGCCGGCGCGTCAAGGATCTCCTGGAGGTCCTTGGCCTGGGCGCGCAGGGTGGTGTCGCGGCAGGCCCGAAGGCTGCGGCAGGTCGCAGCGGCGGCCTTGTGATCCCCACGCCCCAACTGGGCCGTGGCCAGCAGAAGCCGGACCTCTCCCCCAGCCCGGGTCATCGCACCGTGGGCTTGCAGCAGCGGCTCCAGCAAGCGTTCACAGGTGCCGTAGTCGCCCCTCTCCAGGGCTGAGCGGGCCGGGAGAAGCGTCGCTGGATCAAACGCCTCCGCGGGCTGGGCAGCGTTGGACTCCTCCACCGGCACCTAGAGGTTGGTTCGGCCGGTCACCATCGTGCCGATGCCCGCGTCGGTGAACACCTCCAGCAAGAGCGCATGGGGTGTTCGGCCATCGACGATGTGGGCGGCGGCGACCCCCTGGGCCAAGGCGCGAATGCAGCATTCGGTTTTCGGCGTCATCCCGCCGGCCACGACACCGCTGCTGATCAGCTCGCGGGCGCCGGAGAGACTCACGGAGCGAATCAACGAACTGGGGTCTTCCCGGTCCCGCAGGATCCCCGGGGTATCGGTCAAGAGAATCAATTTCTCCGCTTCCAGGGCTGCAGCCAACTCCCCAGCGACCGTGTCGGCATTGATGTTGTGGGCTTGGCCCTCAGCGTCGGCTGCCACCGAGGAGATGACGGGGATGTAGCCGGCATCCAGCAAGGGGAAGAGAACAGACGGGTCCACCGCAGCCACATCCCCCACCAGGCCATTGGTCCCATCGCCATAGGTGCGAGCCCGCACCAGCGGGCCATCGCTACCGGAGAGGCCCACGGCCCTGGCGCCCAGACGATTCAAGCCGTTGACGATCTGCTTGTTGACCCGGCCCACCAGGACCATCTCCACCACATCCATGGTGTCCGGGCAGGTCACCCGCAGGCCATTGCGGAATTGGGGCTCGATGTTCAGGCGCCCCAACCACTCATTGATCTCGGGCCCGCCGCCGTGCACGACCACCGGCTTCACGCCGACCGAAGCAAGCAGCACCAAGTCGCGATAGACCGCATCGCGCAGGTCTTCGCGAACCATGGCCGCACCGCCGTATTTCACGACGACGCGGCGGCCGGAAAAACGTTGGATGTAGGGGAGGGCTTCACTCAGCACCGACACCCGCAGGGCGTCAGTGCGATCAGCAGGACGTTCGCTCAAGGGAGGGACTTGTCTCGAGAAGAGGGGCCTAGATGTGCTCAGGTTTAGCCAGCAGCAGGCAACAACTCAAGGAGCACCTCACCTTTGGAGGGCTCACTCAGCTCTGCCCGCAGGCCGCGATCGAAGAATCGGCCCAGTCGGTCCTGTTTCTCCTGCCAACGCTCGAAGGGAACCGCTTCACAGCGAAACCGCATCACAACGGCATAGCGACCGTCGACGGCGCGCTCAAGCACGCTGATCAACTGAGGGGGCTCATCCTCATCCCAGAGCTTGAGGGCCTCCAGGGAGCTCTCGAGGTGAGCCTTCTGGCCATAGCGCCAACGGGTGACGTCTTTCACCAGCTTGCGGAGGGTCTTACTGGCGGCCTGCTCACGCAGGGCAACCGCATCTGGCTCTGCCTCCAGGAGCTCCGCGGGGGGCAGTTCGGAGGACTTGAGAGCCAACCCACCCAAGAGGATCGGGATGCCGTAAAAAATCGTCGGCAGGCTGAGGTTCGGATTGGAGGTGGCGTAGCCAATCCAGCCAATGACCGAGAGGGCCGCACCAGCCAAGGTGACTAGGCTGCCGGGGGAAGCGATTGCGAGCATGCAGGCATCTTCGGTCAACGGGGGGCAGGAGCCCAACCCCGCGCAGGATGCTCCCAGCACAGCGGAGCTGGTTGAACAGCTGCAACGGGACCGGCTCTGGTTGTTGCAGCAGCTGGACCAGGGACGTTGGCCAGAACTGCGCTTAGACTTGGCCGCCCTGGAGCGTGAACTGGGTCAGCTGCTGGAGCAGGCCCAAGAACGACTCAGCCCCAGCCGCTAAGCGATCAGAACGGAATCTCGTCCTCGCCCTCGGGAAGGTCAGGAACCAGGGGTGCGGTGTTCCAGGTGGGAGGCTGCTGCTGTGCGGGGGCGGCACTGCGGACAGGGGCAGGAGCCGAAGCCGGTGCAGCAGCCGGTGCAGCACCGGCAGGACGAGGGGCGGCACTGCTACCGCCACTGCCACTGCTACCGAGGGGATGCAGGCGGGAGAGCGTGAATTCAGCGCGCTTTTCCTTGGTCCCGTCCTGGCGGCTCACGGTGTTCATCCGCAGACGACCCTCGACCATCAGCCGCTGGCCAACCTGCACACGGTTCTGCAGGTCCTGAGCAAGACTTCCCCAGCCGACAACCTTGAGCTGACCCGCCGGATCATCAGGACGCAGCCCATCGAACTGAACGGCCATCTCCGCCACTGGAGTTTGGTTGTCCTGGGTGTATCGAACCTGAGGCGCCTCCAGCACCTCCACCTCCAGCAAGCAATGGTTCACAGGACCGGTCAATGGCACGGGGCCACATCCTGATGCAAGGCCTGGAATTTCACCAGGGGGATTCCTCGACCTCGGCACCTGCCGAGACGATCTGGTTGGTCTCAGGCACCGGGGATGGTCCGCCCCTGGCCCAGGCCTTGCTGCAGCAGGGCTGGAACGTTCTGGTCAGCGTGGTCAGCGCCTCCGCCACACGGGCCTATCGGTCCCACCCCAATCTGCGCTTTCAGGTGGGGAAGCTCCAGGAGGATGAGGCCGTTGATCAACTGCTGAGGACGCTCAGACCCCGCTGGGTGCTCGATGCCTCCCATCCCTTCGCCGTAGTGATCAGCGGCAGGCTGCAACGGCGCTGCCAGGCCATGAACCAACCCCTGCTGCGACTGCAACGGGAGACCCCTCGCCTGCCTGAAGGAACCCGGATCCATGGGATCCAACAGTTCGAGGATCTGCGTTCCATCGCGCTGGGGGGAGAGCGACTGCTCCTGGCCATTGGCTCGAGACACCTCCAAGCGGCCCTGCGCCAGAGCTCCGCTTCGCAGCACTTCGCGCGGATCCTCGACAACCCGGAGAGCCTGCGTCTTGCACTAGCGGCAGGCTTTGAACCGCAACAGCTGGCCTGCGTGCGGCCCGGGGCTTTGCCCGAGGGCGCCATCGAACGCGCCCTCTGCCGGCGCTGGGGGATCAGCGCCGTGCTCTGCAGGCAATCCGGGGGACTCACCCAGCAGATCTGGCAGAAGCTCAGCCAGGAGCTAGGCCTGCAGTTGATCCAGATCCGCCCCCCCGCAGAACAGCTGCCAGTAGGCCTGACACCGGAAGGAATCCTGCGTCAAGTTGGGGCAGCGCAAGCGCGGTCATGAGCCCATCGTTGATCCTGGCCCTCACCACCGAGGCCAACACAGAGACCGCCGAGGCCCTCGCCCGCGTTCTTCTGGAGACTCGTCTGGCGGCCTGCGTCGCCCTGCGACCGCAACGGGCCCTCTACTGGTGGCAGGGACAGATCGAGGACAGTGCGGAGGTCGAGCTGCTGATCAAAACCACTCGAGAGCAGCAGCAGGCCCTGGAGGCCGCCGTCCATGAGCACCACAGCTACGAAACACCCGAGTGGATCGTCTGGAGTGCAGAAGCCAGCCCTGGCTATGGAGCCTGGGCTGAAGCGGCCTGCCGCCCTAGTTGAGGTGCGTCTGGGCGAGGGCCTTCAGATCGACCTGGGAGCGGGGACCCAGCTGGGTCACCACCTGACCAGCGCAGAGCGAGGCGAGCTGACCACAGCGCTCCAGCGATTCGCCCTGGGTGTAGGCATGCAGGAAACCACCGGCATAGAGGTCACCGGCACCCGTGGTGTCCACAAGCGGGCCCAGGTTGAAGGGCTTGATGGCGATCGATGAATCGCCGCTGAGAATCACAGAACCCTGCTCGCTGCGGGTCAGGGCGGCGATGCGGCAGCGGCCGCGGACAGCCTGGGAGGCCTCATCAAAACTATTGGCCTTGTAGAGGGAGGTGATCTCCATCTCATTGGCAAAGAGAATGTCGACATGGCCGTCGACCAGCTCAAGGAAGCTGTCGCGATGGCGTTCCACGCAGAACGCATCGGAGAGGCTCAGCGCCACTTCGGCACCGTTCTCTTTCGCCACCTTGGCGGCCGCAAGAAAAGCAGCCTTGGCGTCGTCGCTATCCCAGAGATAGCCCTCGAGGTAGAGCACCTTCGCCTGGGCCACCATCTCGAGATTCAGATCGCTGGGGTCGAGGCCAACCGAGGCACCCAAGTAGGTGCACATGGTGCGCTGCGCATCCGGTGACACCAGGATCAAGCAGCGTGCGGTCGAGGCCCCAGCCGTTGCAGCGGGGGTCTCATAACGGGTCCCCACAGCACGGATGTCATGGGCAAAGATCGTGCCCAATTGGTCATCCCGCACCCGACCAATAAAGCCAGCACGCCCGCCAAGCTGGGCAATGCCAGAGAGTGTATTAGCCGCGGATCCCCCAGAGGTTTCCAAGCCAGGGCCGAGCTTGGAGTAGAGCGACTCGGCTTGGTCCTGATCAATCAGGGCCATCGTGCCTTTGGTCAGGCCAAAGCCCTCAATGACGGCATCGTCGGCCTGAACAAGCACGTCAACGATCGCGTTGCCGATCCCGACAACATCCAAGGTCTTCACTTCAGGCATGGGAGTCAGCGGCTCAGCAGGGCCCGCTTGGGACCGTGAATGGGGTCTTCGACCACGATGGTTTGGTCGCGATCAGCACCCAAGGAAACGATCGCAATCGGCACTTCCATGAGCTCAGCAAGGAAGCGGAGATAGCTCATGGCCGTCGGCGGAAGATCCTCAAGGCGGCGGCAATCAGCCGTGGAGGTCTGCCAACCCGGCAGGGTCTCAAAGATGGGCTGACAGCGAGCGAAATCCTCAGCGGAGCCGGGGAAATGCTCGATGCGCTGGCCATCGAGTTCATAGGCCACACAGACCTGGATCTCGTCGAGTTCATCGAGAACATCGAGCTTGGTGATGGCCAGGCAATCGAGACCGTTGACCTCAACGGCATAGCGGCCGATCACCCCATCAAACCAACCGCAGCGGCGGCGGCGTCCGGTGGTGGTTCCAAATTCACCACCTCGATCGCAGAGGTGGTCATTCAGGCTGCCCTCCAATTCCGTAGGGAAGGGACCTTCACCGACGCGGGTGGTGTAGGCCTTGGCCACACCGATCACGCGGTCAATCAGGGTCGGCCCGACGCCAGCACCAATGCAGGCACCACCACTGACTGGATTCGAGGAGGTGACGTAGGGGTAGGTGCCGTGATCGAGATCCAGCAGGGTTCCCTGGGCGCCCTCAAACAGGATGTTCTTTTTGGCCTTGGCCGCCTGGTGAATGGTGCGGGTGCAATCGACGACGTGGGGAGCCAAGCGCTGGCCATAGGCCACGTACTCAGCAACGACGGCGTCGAAATCCAGGGGCTCGATGCCGTAGATCTTTTGCAGGATCTCGTTCTTCTCCGCCAGCGGACCGGCCAAACGTTCCCGAAGGCGCGATTCATCCAGGATGTCGATCACCCGGATCCCGTTGCGCTGGGACTTATCGGCGTAGGTCGGGCCAATGCCACGGCCGGTGGTGCCGATGCGCTGATCACCGCGGCGCTGCTCCATCGCCTGATCCAACAGGCGGTGGTAGGGCATCGTCACGTGGGCCGTCGCGGCCAAACGCAGGTCGTCGACCGGGATGCCGTTCTCAGCGAGCATGTCCAGCTCACCGATCATGACCTTGGGGTCCACAACGGTGCCGGAGCCGATCAGGCAGACGGTTCCTGGGTAAAGAATGCCGGAGGGAATCAGGTGCAGCTTCAGCACCTTGTCGTCCACAACAATCGTGTGGCCGGCATTCACACCGCCCTGATAACGGACGACCACATCGGCCGAACGACTCAGGAGATCGGTGATCTTGCCCTTCCCCTCGTCACCCCATTGAGCACCGATGACGACAACGTTGGCCAAGGACACAGCGGCCCGCAGCCGCTTCTAAGCACAAGGATCAAGGATCTCAGATGGGGTGACCCTCCGTCAAAACAATCACGGAATTGTTTGAACCCAAAGCGGCCCGGATGGGCCGCTTTGGGTTCAAACAACGAAGTAGGAGAGGATCAGGCGCCGCGCACGACACCGGTCTCAGCTTTTTTGAGTTCCTTATTCAGGCGCTCCTTCAGGGCATCGGGGACGGGGCGATTCGGATAATTCGCGTAGTGGCCCGCCAGGGAGTTCAGGGCCGTCTGCATGGTGGTGAAGGAGGCCAAGCCATTGAATTTGGCCTGGGGGCGGTAGCGGGCCATGTAGTCATTGATCAGGGCCCGTGCCGAGGTCTCCGCCTCACTGCGGCCAGGATCATCAGCCGCAATGGCAATGGTGGCCATCAGCTGATCCGCGACGACGACCGTGTCCTCCGCGTAGTTACCGGTCAGGGGACCCGAGCTGCCAGAGCAAGCCGTCACCAGCAGGGTCAGGCCCAGGCAGACAGCCAGCAGGGCTGCTTTGATTCGACGCCAACCAGCTGCCATCGGACTCGGGATCAACTTGAGCGGGATCCTAGGGGGCCTCGGAGGCCAGAAGTCCTTGACGCTCCAGCAGGAGCTGGGGCAGCAAGGTGGCTTCCAGCTGGTCGGCCGCGAGGTCCTGTTTGGCACCAGTGGAGCGCTGAACCAACTCCACCTGGCCCTCAGCCGCGCCGCGACCGACCACGACCCGCCAGGGAATTCCCAGAAGCTCTGTGTCCTTGAACTTAACGCCAGCCCGTTCAGAGCGGTCGTCGAGCAGCACATCAACGCCGGCCGCCTGCAGCTGGTCGTAGAGACCTTCCGCCAAGTCCACCTGCTCCGTTGCTTTGACGTTGGCGATCACGACAATCACCTCATAGGGAGCGATTGCGGTGGGCCAGCAGATTCCGTTGGCGTCGTGGTGTTGCTCGACGGCGGCCTGGGCCAGCCTCGACACTCCGATGCCATAGCAGCCCATCCACAGGGGCTCCTCCTGGCCAGACTCATTGGTAAAGGTGGCGTCCAGGGCCGTGGAGTACTTCCTGCCGAGCTGGAAGATATGCCCCACCTCAATGCCACGGCTGGCTTCGAGGGTTTGGCTGGGGTCATGAATGCAGCGATCTCCGGGCTGCGCGGAGCGCAGATCGGCTGAATCAGGAGCCCCCCCGAGCGCAGCCCAGCTCACGCCCAGCCGATGGGCGTAGCGCTCATTCGCGCCGCAAATGAAGACCTCCAAGGCCGTGGCGGTGCCATCGGCAAAGCGCTCAAAGCGGGGGGCCCAAGACTTGGCACCAGAGAGCATCGAATCGCTCAAATCCGGCCCGATGTAACCAAAGGGAATCCCCGTCAGGCCTTGCTTGGCCGCCTCATCGGGCTGCAGTGCTTGCAGGTCCAAAAGGGTTCCGTGCTTAGCCGAGAGACGATGACTGACGGCATTGCTCAACTTGACCTCATTGAGCTGCTGGTCGCCCCGCAGGGAGACGAGCAACGGCTGCTGCAGACCGTCTTCAAAGCGAGCCAGCAATAGGAGCACCTTGACCACCTGCGTGGGGTGCCAACCCTGGGCCTGGCTCAGGGCCTCAATGGTGCTTTGACCAGGGGTCTCGATCCGCTCCACAGCCGAGCCGGGCGGAAGCGGCTGGGGCTCGGGTGGTAGGGAAACCGCCCGCTCTTGGTTCGCCGCGTAGCGGCCATCGCCGGCGGCCAAGATCAAATCCTCACCGGATTCAGCCGTGACCATGAATTCCTGGCTGGCCGAACCGCCGATGGCACCACTGTCGGCCTCGACGGCGACGGCCCGCAGGCCACAACGCTGAAAGATCCTGCGGTAGGCCTGGTCCATCAGGCCGTAGGTCTGCTTCAGGCAGTCCTCATTGGCGTGGAACGAATAGGCGTCCTTCATGATGAATTCGCGCCCACGCATCAGACCGAAGCGGGGACGAATCTCATCGCGAAACTTGGTCTGCACCTGATACAGGTTGACCGGGAGTTGCCGGTAGGAACGAAGCAGATCAGCGGCGAGTGCCGTGATGACCTCCTCGTGGGTCGGGCCGAGACCGAGCTCGCGACCTTGACGGTCCTCAAGGTGAAACATGATCCCCTCGCCGTCGGTGTACCCGGCCCAGCGCCCGCTGCGCTGCCAGAGCTCAGACGGCTGGAGCTGGGGCAGGAGCGTCTCCAGGGCACCCGCCGCGTTGAGTTCCTCGCGGACAACGGCTGAGACCTTCTGAAGGACGCGCCAGAGGAGGGGGAGATAGGCGTAGATGCCGCTGCCAATCCTGCGGATATAGCCGGCTCGCAGCAACAGCTTGTGGGAGGCAATTTCAGCCTCGGCGGGGTCATCCCGCAGCGTCACCAGCATCAGGCGGGAGACGCGCATGGGATCCGAGCAAGGAAAGAGGCCGGAAGCTATCACCTGCTCGAGCAGCCCTGGAGCCAGCATTTGCAGCCCCACGAACCGTTCCGTCCCACCCGCTTAAAAAAGCGCCACAAGTGAAGCGGAAATCAAGACGAAATTTCAGTTGCAGAGAGGAAAGCCTGCTAGTTTCCGCTGGATTCCTACCCGTCGCACGCACGTCTCATGAACCCCCATTCGTTCACTTCAGGAATGGGGCAAGGGATGGCCAGTGCAGCCGCTGCGATTGAAGCCAGTGCAGAAGGCGCAGCCAATAGCTCCGAACAATCCGAGAACCTGATTGGCATCGACGAAGTTCAGCGTTCGTTGAACCGCTCACGGGCCTCGGTCTACCGCTACACCAACACCGATCCGCGCAACCTCAACCCGCCTTTCAATCCCCGCAAACTCAACCCAGAGTACCGCAGCGATCAGAAAGAACCCTTGATGTTCCACCCCAATGAGGTGGCTCGCTTCGCCCGGGACGTCCTGCGCATCAAGGAAGTGACCGTTGAGGTACTGAACTCCCCTTCAACGGCAACCCAGCAACTCCTGGGTTCGATCCTCGAAGAACTGCGCACGATTCGAGAGCTTCTGGACTCCAGCAATCTCAGCCCCACCACCCTCGATAGCCGGCGGGATCAGCACGAGCAAGAACGCCCCGCGGCATAGACGCTGCACCTGACAGTCCCATCGCCGGATGTCAGGATGCACATATCTAATCTGTACTGAGGGTTTTCATTAACCCCGTCGATGGACTCAGACCCCCCTCCCCGAACCAGCGGATCCGCTCCTGCGGCTCAGGTTCCGGCCACCACGCAAGCCGCAAGCAGCAGATCCACCCCCGTGTTGAGCGAATCGAGCGAGGAACCCTTTAGTTCCAGCCCGATTTACGACTCCGCCGCTCCCCTTCTGGGCTTTGTCGTTGCCGTCTGCACCATGGTGATTCCGATCGCCAGCGTGCTGGGCAGTCGATCGGGTCCCGCTCAGGTAGCGGCTCCCCCCTCTGGCGTGATCGAGCAACCCAGCCATGGATTTGCGCAGTCTGCAGGCCTCCCCGCGGCCAGGGCTAGTGAACCTCGTGGTGGAGATTCCAGCTGGAAGCCGCAATAAATACGAGTTCAACCAAGAGGCTGGAGTGATGGCCCTCGATCGGGTGCTGCACTCCTCCGTGCGCTACCCCTTCGACTACGGCTTTATCCCCAACACCCTCGCAGAGGACGGTGCTCCTCTGGACGCGATGGTGATCATGCACGAACCCACCTTTGCCGGATGCCTGATCCAGGCCCGTCCCATCGGCATCCTCGACATGCTCGACGAGGGGGCCCATGACGGCAAGCTCCTCTGCGTTCCTGCGGCCGATCCCAACCAACGGGGCATCAACAGCATTCGACAGATCGCTCCGGTGCAGCTGGAAGAGGTGGCCGAATTCTTCCGGACCTACAAGAGCATGGAGGGCCGGGTCGTCGACATCCTGGGGTGGCTCGATGCGGACGCCGTCCCTGCGCTGATCGACGCCTGCAGCGCCGCAGCGCAACAGTCTTAACCCCGCTTCTGCAGCAAAAAGCCTTCAAAACCCAGGGCCTGAAACACCCGGGCCGGATCACCAAAACCAGCGGCGTTGACCAGGCTGGTGAGACGGGCCAGACCGATGGGATGCAAACCCTCCGAGGCCAACTGATCGCGGGTGAGATCGAGGCCACTGGCGCGCTGGAAGCGATCCCAGGCCGCATCGAGCTGCGGCTCCAACGACGTCAGGGAGCTGCGCATCAAGTCAACCAAGACCAGCTGAGCCCCGGGCTGCAGGCACTGGGCTAGGGCGCTCAGATAGGCCAGTTTGCTGCCGTCATCAGGAAGGGACTGAAGCACCAGCACCGAGAGGGCGCCGGCGTAGCCACCGGCTTCGGCGTCAGCGGCGACAAACCCCTCAACCGTGTCTTGATGCCAACGAATGGGAACCCCTTCACCCAGGCGATCGCGCGAGGCCTGGAGCATCTCGTCGCTGGGATCCAAGGCCGTCAGCCGCCAATCCGGACGCTGCGCAACCGCTTCCAGAAGCTCCGCGCCGGTGCCGCAGCCCGCCACCAGGACGGATGAACCCTCGATCTGAGCCTGGGGTGAGCTGCTGAGCAGGGCCACGGCCAGGCGAGCCAGACTGCCGTAGCCAGGAATGACTTGGCTCTGGAGACGGTCGTAACCCGCTGGATGCACCGTTTCGGCCAAAGAAAGGCCAATGCTAAGCAGCCCAATGGGACACGGCAGGACGCTGCATTTGGTGTCAGCCGAAGCAAACAACGTCAAAGAACGTCTGCGGCCAGGTAGGTTTGTCGGCGCCGAAGATCCCCGCCCGACCGTGCCCACCATCCGTTTTGAAAAGGAAGGCCAGCAGGTCGGATGCATTGAAGGGGCCAACCTTCGCAAGGCTGCCGTGGATGCAGGCGTCAATCCCTACGGCGGTCTGAACAACCTCAATAACTGTGGTGGCGTCGGCCAGTGCGGCACCTGCGTCGTCGAGGTGGTTGAGGGCATGCAGAACCTCTCCCCCCGTAGCGACGTCGAGCAGGTCTACCTGGCTGACCGTCCCGCTAACTACCGCCTGAGCTGCCGCACCAGCGTCAACGGTGATGTGACCGTTCGCACCCGGCCCCAAGGCGGCACCGGCAGCGGCTCCAACAGCCTCGTGGGCGCCATCAAGAGCCTGCTGGGCAAGTGAGCAGCAGCCGTCTTCGGCTCTTCAGTTACTCCAAATGCGGCACCTGCCGCAAAGCCCTGCAATGGCTTGACCAGCAGGGCTTTTCTGTTGGGAATGGAAATCTCGAGCTGATCGATATCACCCTCGATCCCCCGGGCATGGATGACCTGCGCCTGGCCTTCAAGAGCCTGGGGCGCAAGCGGCTGTTCAACACCAGTGGCCAGAGCTATCGCGCCCTTGGTGCCGCGGCCGTCGCTGCACTCAGCGATGACGAGGCTCTTGCTGCCTTGGCTGCTGACGGGAAGCTGATCAAGCGTCCCTTCGCGATCACTGAAGCCGGCACGGCCCTGGTGGGATTCAAGCCTGAGGAGTGGCAGGCGGCTCTGGGCTAAGCGGCACAGGCGCTGTCAGTTCATCGAGTTCCTCCATCAAGGCGCCGATGCCGGCGCGGTTGACCTGGGCCAAGTAGTTCAACTTCACCTGCTGGAGCAAGCCGCAGAGCAGCTCCTGACTGCGCTCCAGGGTGTCCCCGCGCTCCAGAGCCGCGGCCAACTCCTCCCAGAAGCGATCACCGAAGCGCTGCAGCAGTTCCGCCTGCCGGTCATCGCTCTGTGCCAAGCGATCCGCAGTTGTCCGGGAGAGCTCAACGACGGTCTCCACCATGCTGGCGGTGAGCTGACGGGCCAGGGCAGAGGGAACCACCGCCCCCCCAGGCACCTCCCGCAAACTTTGCTCGAGGGCATGGCTGAGCAGGGACTGCAGCTCTGGGGTCAGCCTGGGGGTGACCTGGCCGAGCACCATCGGTCCCCACAACTGCAGCAAACCCAGGAGGGGCTGCTCGAGCTGGGGGGGTAGCGCGCTGACACTCTGGTGGCTGCGCAGGCTCCGAATCATGCGCGGCCACTGGGGAGATCGAATCAGCGATTGGGTGCCATCCACCAATTGCAGAGCCAAAACCTCAAAGAGCTCCAACGCCAAGAGCGAGACGACACCGCGACTAATCACGGCCCGCAGCGGCTCGACATTGATCAATCCCGTCTGACTCAAACGCTCCACCACCGGCGCCAGGCGCATCCAGCGCCAAAAGGGCAGCAACAGCGGCAGATCGATCCAACGCCGCAGCAGGGCATCCCGCCAACTCAGGCCTGGGAAGCGCCGCCGCAAACGCAGCATCCGCAGCAGGATGTCGAAGGCAAAGACGCTTTGAAAGAGCAGAAGGTCGTAGCGCCAGAAGTGATCGCTGGGTCGGCCGTTCTCATCAATCGAGCGCCAATAGCTCGTGGCCACCAGCGGGAGGATCTGCTGCTGCCAGAAGCGCCGTTCCTCCTCCCAGGAGTGTTGCTGTAGCCAGCCATCCGAGAGCAGGCGCTGGGCGGACTGCTTGGCGGAGTCCAAGCCAGCACGCTGACGCAGGCGGTTCTTAATTTTCTCGAGGGTGCCGCTGTTACCTGAGGCGGCAAAGGGGTTCTCGTTGATCATCGCCTCGGTCAGTGCCACCTGTTGACGGCGCAGCTGAAGCGAATTGCTCAATGGAGCGGGTTCAAGCAGGGCCGCATCCAGTTGATCGAACTGCTGCAGATAGCCCTGGGTCTCCCGATGGGGCTCAATGCCCTTCACCGGGTCGTAGAGCGGGGTGATGTTGGGCAGAACCGTCAGCGGAACCACCAGCGGCACCTGGGGAATCGGGGTCAGATTCCGTTGCAACCAGAAGGTGCGGAAGGGGACATAGGTGATATCAAAGACCACCCAGACCAAATTGACCGTGGCCCACAGGGCAATGGTCCGATCCCAGATCAACCAGCTGCGCGCCGCGGCGGTTCGCTGAACGGACAACCAACGCGGACGAACCATCGATCAAGCGAGGGGACGGACCTAATCTTCCCTAGCCGAACCCCCAGCTGGCAGCCCCGTCCTTGTCCTCGCACGATCCAACACAAGCCGCCAGCAGCAACAGCGGAGGTTCAGACCCCGAACGCAACCCTCAACAGCCCCCCCCGGAGAGTCCCTGGGTGTTCTGGAGGGGGGTGCTGATCACCCTCGGAGTGGCCCTGGGCGTGCGCCATTATGTCCTGGAGGCCCGCTACATCCCCTCGGGTTCGATGCTGCCTGGACTACAGCTGCAGGACCGGCTGCTGGTGGAGAAACTCTCCCTGCGCCGCCGCTCACCCAAACGAGGAGAGATCGTGGTCTTCCATGCACCCCACCACTTCGATCCCGTTCTGAGCGCTGATCGCAAGGTCGGACCCTTCAGTTGCGTCCTGGCCCAGCTGCCCATTCTGAACAGCATTCCAGGGGTCGCCGATCCGGCCTGTGATGCCTACATCAAACGCGTCGTCGCCGTCTCCGGTGATCGGGTCGTCGTTAACCCGCGAGGGCAGGTCAACATCAATGGCACCTGGCTCAAGGAGCCCTACGTGCAGAACTACTGCCCCGTCGATGCCCTGGGCATGGGGCAGTGCCGGACCCTGAATGCCGTTGTCCCTCCGGGCCATGTCCTGGTGCTGGGGGACAACCGGGCGAACAGCTGGGATGGTCGTTTCTGGCCGGGTGGCGCCTTCCTTCCTGAACAGGAAATCATCGGACGGGCCTTCTGGCGCTTCTGGCCCCTCCCCACATCCGGTGCGTTAGCGAACAGCGATCCGCTTAAGGACTCCGGCGCCAAAGCAGGGGGTTCAGCCCCGTCCCCAGCACCTGCCCCTTGAGGGTTGCCTTCGCCAGGGGCTGGTTGGCAGCCAGCGGAGCGTAGGAATCCTGCTGGGCCGACCAGACCTGCTGGGGGTCAAAGAGCAACCAGCGATCCGTGCCCAGAGCCAGCTGGGGAGGAGCGAGACCAAGCAGTGAGGCGGGGCCAAAACAGAGCACCTGCCACAGCTCCTCGGGACTCCAGCCATCCTTCTGCACCAGCTCCTGCCAGAGGGCCGGCAGAACGAAGCGATGGCCGGCGACACCAGGGCGGCGCTGATCCACCGGAAGCAACTGCTCTTCAGGATCCAGCGCTTGATGGTGAACCGCCACGGCGCTGATCAGCCCCTGGCGCAGCCCATGCTTCAGCCGCTGGCGATCCAGGGCGGATCCCAGGGGCGGCTCCACACGCCACCCCTCCGCGATCGGATCCAAGCTGGCGGAGTCCACCAGCAGATGCCACCAACAGACCGTGGCGGGCGGGCGCTCGTCTGGGGCCACGGCCTCAAGCAGGTTCACCGCCTCGGCGGTGGAGAGATTCATCAGCTGCAGGCGGCGGGAGGGATAGCGCTCGGCCAGCGCCAACAGGTTGCGCAGGGGCAGGCTTTCACTGGTGGAGGGATCCATGGGCCATCCCGCCCGCAGGGCCGCGACCCCCTCTCTGACAAAGCCCTCTTGGGCCAGGCGGCGATCACGGGGCGAAAGGAGGACGGGAGCCTCGTCCATTTCCGCCAGGCTGAGGCCACGCTCAAGCAGCGGCAGAGAGGGGAGTTGGGCTCCATCCGCCAGCCCCAGGGCTCCACTGGCCAATTGATCGCCGTGGGGGGCCAGCTCCTGGCCATCCCCCGCCAGGCTGAAGCTGCCCCAGCGCAGAAGCTCGAAGCCCCCTGAGGACACCGGACCCAGGGCCTGAAGCCGCTCAGGGGAGTCGCGCCACTGGCAGGAGTCCGGCAGAACAGCGACGGTGCCATAGCCCGCCGCAATCGCGGAACGCTCCAGGGAGACCCTGGTTTCAGCCACCCCGTTCTGGGGATCGTCCAGGCAGGAATGGGGATCGACCAGGGCAGGGGCCAACAGGAGCCCCGAGGCCTCCATCTCTGGGGTGCCTTGATCCAGGCAACCCTCACCCCAGGAGACGATCCGGCCCTGCTCCAGACGCACGTCGGTGCGGCGAATCGCCTGGCCTGGTCCCTCCAACAGCTGAACCTGGCGCAGCACCAGGGCTTGGGGGAGAGACATGGACATGGTCAACGCGGGGGACTAGGGCGATCAGAGCGCACCGGCAGCGGTTCGATCGATCACCCCCCCAAGATGCGCCGTTTGGTTCAAACACACCACCACTGGAGCCTGATCGGCTCCGTTGGGGTAGTCGATCACGGTGACGCCGCCGTTGCCCTGCTTGACGGCCCAGATGTCTGCCGGGGTCAAGCCCAGCAACGCGCAGAGGATGGTCTTATTCACTGCATCGTGGGCGACCACCAGGGCGGTCTCCTCAGCGGACAAGCTCGCCGCAATGGTGTTCCAGCCCCGCAAGGAGCGATCCCAGACGTCGTGAATGGTCTCCCCACCGGGCATCTGCACGGTTTCGGGGGCCCGTTTCCAGTCGGCCAGGAGCTCCGCCCAGCCCGCAGAGATCTCCTCCTCCAGGCGGCCCTCCCATTCACCGTGGCCGATTTCCACCAGATCAGAGACGCTGGTGAGGGGCACCCCCGCGTGGTGCTTCAAGATCCCCTCCGCCGTCTGACGGGGGCGAGACATGGAACTGGAATAGGCCCGATCGAAGCTCACCTTGCGCAGGAACTCGCCGGCGGCGGCGGCTTGGGCTCGGCCGTTCTCGTTCAAGGGGATATCGATTTGCCCCTGGAAGCGCCCTTGGCGGTTCCAGTCGGTTTCGCCATGGCGCACCAGCAGCATCCGGGGGCCTGGACCTTTGCTGGGCAGGCTGCTTCCGCAAACCTCGGGCTGCAGGTGGGTCGTGCCGTTCAGCGATTCGATTTGAACCGCGACGGGCTTGGAGGCCGAACCAGCTGGCCCAGGACTGACGTTGAACACCGACAAGGAGGCGTTCTCTAAGCGAAGGCGACGGAAGCCGGAAGCCTCCAAGTCAAGGAGGGCCAGCACGAAGCAACGCAGGATCGCGTTGTGACCGACCACCAGAACGGTCTTGGGGCTTCCCCCTGGGTCATGGGCCGCCAGCAGACCATCGAGAAAGCGCTGAGCCTGCGCCATCAACTCTGGGATCGGGGCGTACTCGGATCCATCGGCGCGCCGCAGCTGGAGCTGCTCAGGGCTCCGTTTCCATGTGGCGTAGTCCTGGGGAAACTGCGTCTGGACCTCACTGCTCAGCAGGCCACTCCAAGGGGCCAGGTCCACCTCGAGCAGGTCATCGCTCAACTTCAGATCCACGCTGGATCCCTGCGCCGCCAGCAGGGCCTTGGCCGTGTCGTGGGCGCGCCGCAGCGGAGAGCTGTAAGCCGCATCAATCGTCAGACCCCGCAGGGCTTCACCGGTGGCCAGCGCCTGCTTAGCGCCCACATCGGTCAAGCTCGAGAGGTCATCTCGGCCCTGGATCCGGTGCTCGAGGTTGAAGCTGCTCAGGCCGTGGCGAACCAGCAGGATCCGGAGGGACACGGGCACTTCCTTAACGAAACGGCATCGTATTTGAGGGCTCTATGGCCCCTCACTGGGCCGCAGAATGCAGCCCAGTGAGATGCACGGGGCGGTGGGGTGAGCACGGAAAAGGAGTCCAACGGTCCACGCAGGTCAGACACACCCAACTGGAAATCGGCCCTGGCGCTGGTCAGCCTGGCCCTCAGCCTGTTGCTCTGGCTCAACGGACTCGTCAGCAGCCTGCAACGCCCCTCCGTTGGCGATGACCTCAGCCGACGCCAGCTGGAGCTGAGCGTGCTGGCCCAGGGGAACCTGAGCGAGCCCATCCGTCCGCTGCTGAGCTCGGGTGAACCCCTGCAAACCCTCCAGGAGAGCCTCCAGAACGCGATCAACGACAGCGAGGAGGAGGGCCGCAATCCATCCCCAGGACTGCTGCTTGAGCAAGCCCTGCTGCTGCAACGCACAGGTGACCCGAGCCAGGCCCAGACCCTGCTGAAGCAACTCAGCCAAGAAGGGGGAGCCCAGCAGGCGATCGCCACCGTGCTGCTGAACCCCGAACAGCACAGCCTCCAGTCGCGCGAGCAACTTCTTTCCGAGCTCAAGGGATCAACGCTTGTACGCCAGTGGAGCTGCGAAGCACTGCTGGGCGCCGAGGCCTGCCAGGGGGACCAGGTCGCCAGGCAGGCCAGCGTGCAGCTGCTGGCGGTCACCCTGGTGCCCGGCCTGGGACTGCTCGGCGGCATCGCCCTGCTGATTCGCGAGCTCTGGAGGCGCTGGCGCGGAAAGACTCCAGCGGCACCCCCATGGCTCGGCCCAGCCCTCTCCGGCATTGACACGGTTCTGCTGGTGGCCGGCGGTTTTGTGGTCGTCGGTGAGCTCATCACTCCCCTGCTGGTGGCACCGCTGCTGACGCGGCTGCTGCAGGACTGGCCGATCGAGGCTGTGCTCAAACAGGGGGTCAGTGTCGTGGTCCTCTACGGCGCCTTGATGACAGGGCCATTGCTGATCCTGAGGCTGCTGCTGAAGCCCCTCGGCCCAGGGCCCCAGGGGGGCTGGCTGCAATTCCGCTGGTCCCCCCTGCCGCTTTGCTTTGGCCAAGCCCTCAAAGGCTTCTTGATGGTGCTGCCCCTGGTGAGCCTGGTGGGCTGGCTTCAGGGACAACTCTTTGGCGATCCGGGCGGCAGCAATCCCCTCCTGGAATTGGTCCTCAACGGACACAACATTCCCGCTCTGGCTTGTTTTGGAATCACCGCCATCGTCCTTGCCCCCCTCTTTGAGGAGACTATCTTTCGCGGTGCGCTGCTGCCCGTTGCCGCCCGCTACTGGGGATCGGGCTGGGGAATTGTGGTCAGCGCCGCTGTCTTCGCCGTGGCCCATTCCAGCCTCGGAGAATTTCCGCCGCTGATGGTGCTGGGGCTCGGCTTGGGCTGGCTGCGCTGGCGCAGTGGACGGCTCGGCAGTTGCGTGCTGATGCACGCCCTCTGGAACAGCCTGACCTTCGCCAATCTCGTTGTTCTGGGTTGGTGAAAACCCCCTTGCTGGAAGCGCTCTCGCGTGGTTGACTTGCGCAGCACGCGTTGATGTTTGTGGTTGCCGTTCCGCTCCAGAAGAGCAACAGAGCGCCGGGCAGCCGCTCCAGCCGTTCCCTCGAGCTGATTCAAGGCACGCTGCTTGCCCGCAAGCTGGATCGCCAAGCGCCGTGGCTTGGCAATTTGCATCGCATTGCCGATGGAAGTCTCGTCGGCCTGGGAGTTGCCGTTGTCGGTCTCAGCGCCCTGACGCTCCACTGGCAGGGCCGCTGGACCAGCAGCTTCCAATCCCTTGAAGCGACCCAGCGGCTGGAGCACCGCCTGCAGGAATCAGCGGCGGTGCTCGAGCAGCACCACCTCTCGATGACCCGCAAGCCAGCCCTGCTGGAGCCCACCAGCAGTGAAAAGCTCGTCTACGTCGCTCCGCCGGCCGTCTCAGCAGGGCCCGACTTTGAAGCCCTCTTGGCCCAAGTCAATCCCGGTCAAATTCTTCCGGGCTACTGATGGCGCAGCAGGGGCTGCAGGGTCGCCGCGCCCCTGCACCACGGGAAGGACGTGGGCCAAGACGCAACCGGGTCGTGGATTTGCAGCCGGTACCCCCGCGCCGGCTCTGGCTCGTCTACGGCCTTCTGGCGGCTGGACTCAGTGGTTTAGCGCTACGGCTGGCCTGGGTTCAGGTGATCCAGGGCAACGAATTGTTGAACCGGGCCCGAGCGATTCAGACCCAAACGATCACGCCCCTTGGCCGCAGGCGGACGATCGTTGATCGCCAAGGTCGGCTGGTTGCTCTGGATGAAGAGCGCTTCACCCTCTGGGCCCACCCCCGCTACTTCTCCTTCCCTGGAGACGACATCGGAAGGCTGCGCAGCCCCCTGGATGTGGCGCGCAAACTCTCCCCCGTCCTGGCCAAGCCCATGGGCGAGTTGCTCAAGGCCATGGATGGCCGTAAATCAGGTGTGAAGCTGGCCAGCGAGCTCGACCCTGAAACCGCACAACGGGTGCGCGAGCTGGGCATCAGCGGTGTCGATCTTGAGGCCTATCCCCAGCGGGTCTACCCCCAAGGGGGACTTTTCGCCAATGTCGTTGGCTTCCTCAACCTCGAGCGGGTCCCCCAGGCGGGTCTCGAGCAGAGCCGTGACCGCGACCTGCGTCGCCAAGAAGCCTCCAAAAGTCTCCGGCGTGGAGCCGATGGCACGCCCCTGCCCGATGGGCTCAAACCAGGGGTGCTCTACGGCGACGACCTCAAGCTGCAGCTCACCCTCGATGCCCGCCTGCAGCAAGTCGCCCAGATGGCACTGGCCAAACAGGTCAAGCAATGGAAGGCCAAGCGCGGGGCCGCGTTGGTCATGGATGTCCGCAACGGTGAGCTGCTGACCCTGGCCTCCACCCCGACCTACAACCCCAACCAGTTCTGGAAGTTCCAGCCGGGATTGTTCCGTGAGTGGTCCGTCCAAGATCTCTATGAACCGGGGTCAACCTTCAAGCCGATCAACCTGGCGATCGCCCTTCAGGAAAACGCCATTGACCCTTCAGGGAAGGTGAATGACTCCGGACAACTGACCGTTGGCGGCTGGCCGATCTTCAACCACGACCGCAAAGGCAATGGCTTGATCGACTTCCCAACGGTCCTGCAGGTCTCCAGCAACGTGGCGATGGTGGAGGCGATGCGGCGGGTTCAACCGGCACGCTTCTGGCATTGGCTCCACACCCTGGGAATCGACAACACTCCGGATACCGACCTGCCCGGCGCCGTAGCCGGGCAGCTCAAATCCCTCGAGACCTTTAAAACCCAACCAATCGAGCCCGCAACGGCCGCCTTCGGTCAAGGCTTCAACCTGACGCCCCTGAAATTGATCCAGCTGCACGCGATGTTGGCGAACGGCGGCCGGCTGGTCAGTCCCCACATCACCCGCGGCCTGCGCTCCGGTGATGACCTGGCCAGCGCCCCGCCGGCCTCAGGAGTGCAACTGATCCGGCCCGCCATCGCCCAAACCGTCCTCAATTGGATGGAGACTGTGGTGGAGAAAGGGAGTGGCCGTGGCGTGCAAATCCCGGGCCACCGCATTGGCGGCAAAACAGGAACGGCGCAAAAGGCACGCAATGGTGTCTACGTGGCCGGAGCCAAGATCACGAGCTTCATCGCCCATTTGCCGATCAACCAACCGCGCTATGTCGTGCTGGTCGTTGTCGATGAGCCGAAGGGCGAAAACGCCTACGGATCAACGGTGGCGGTTCCCGTCGCCAAGCAAATCATTGAGGCCTTGCTGGTGATTGAGAAAATCCCGCCCAGCCGCACGGTTCCCACAACGGCCCGTCAGTAGATCGCACTGCGTGACCGCTTGATGACAACGGGAGTCAGGCCCCGATTGGCATCGCTAGCTTGAAATTACGTTTGGTGCCCGGCATGGCCAATCTCCTCGACCAACTGGCCGCGATGACCGTTGTGGTTGCCGATACCGGTGACATCGATGCGATTCAACAGTTCACGCCCCGGGATGCCACCACCAACCCTTCATTGATCCTGGCGGCAGCCCAGATCCCGGCCTACCAAAACCTGATTGATACCTCCCTGCGGGAGTCCCGCGAGGTCTGCGGCCCCTCGGCACCGGCTGAAGAGGTGGTGCGCGAAGCCCTCGACGAGATCTGCGTCACCTTCGGTAAGGAAATTCTCAAGATCGTCCCCGGCCGGGTTTCCACCGAAGTGGATGCGCGCCTGAGCTTCAACACCGAAGCGACGATCACCAAAGCCCGCAAGCTGATTGGCCTGTATCGCCAAGCGGGCATCAGCCGTGATCGCGTGCTGATCAAGATTGCCTCCACCTGGGAAGGCATCAAGGCTGCGGAGGTGCTCGAGAAAGAGGGCATCCACTGCAACCTCACCCTCCTCTTCAGCTTCGCTCAGGCCGTGGCCGCCGCTGAGGCTGGTGTCACCTTGATCTCCCCCTTTGTTGGCCGCATCCTCGACTGGTTCAAAAAGAGCACGGGCCGCGATAGCTATCCCGGCCACGAGGATCCGGGCGTGCTCTCGGTCACCAAGATCTTCAACTACTTCAAGACCTTCGGCTACAAAACCGAGGTGATGGGAGCGAGCTTCCGCAACATCGACGAGATCGTCGAATTGGCGGGATGTGACCTACTCACCATCTCGCCCAAACTCCTGGATCAACTGCGCAACACCCAGGGGGATCTGCAACGGAAACTGAACCCCTTTGATCCAGCGACGACGGAGCAACAGATCCACCTGGATGCCCAAGGCTTCAAGGCGATGATGGCCGAGGATCAGATGGCCACTGAAAAACTGGATGAGGGCATCCAGGGATTCACCAAAGCGATCGAGACCCTGGAAGCCCAGTTGGCCCACCGTTTGGGAGAACTGGAGGGAGCCGGTGCCTTCCAACATGCCGCCCAGGAAATCTTCCTGCTCAACGACCTCGATGGCGACGGCTGCATCACCCGCGAGGAATGGCTGGGGACCGATGCTGTGTTCGATGCCCTGGACACCGATCACGACGGCCGTCTGTTGCCCAATGACATCCGTGGCGGTCTCGGTGCGGCCCTGGCCATTAAGAACTGACTTAGGCTCTGGCCGAGTTGGTTGGTCGTTGCATGAACGCCCTCGAAACCATGCGTGCCCTGGCCAGCCAGGGAGAGGTGATTCAGGCAACGGCAGGTGATGCGATCTTCTCCTCCGGGGAGACCGGAGACTGCATGTTTGGGGTTCTGGAAGGAACCGTTGAGCTCACCTGGAACGACGAGGTCGGCCATGAGGTCATTCAGGCCGGCGACGTCTTTGGGGCCGGTGCCCTGGTGACGGCGGAGCATCGCCGCTACGGCAATGCCAAAGCCGTCAGCGACTGCAAGCTGCTGAAGATGAACCGCGAGAAGTTCCTCTTCGCCGTTCAGGAGTCCCCGATGTTCGCCATCGAGCTGCTGGGCTCAATCGATCAACGCCTGCGGCAACTCAAGGACTGCACCAAGGTCGGCTGAGCGCTCAGCCCCGCTGGAACAGCAGGCGTTTAATCACGCGTTGGGCGATATCGCCGTAACCCATCTCGCCCGAGAGAATTTGGGCGATCCGTTGCGGCGCTGTCGGTCGCTTGATCCCCAGCTGGTAACCCACTTTCGGGACCCGGTAGAACACCTGTGCAATGCGCCGGCCCCAGGCCATGGAGTCCCCCCAGTGCTGGCGCATCTGGGCGGTGTATTGAGCGAGGGCCTGCTGTTGCTCATCGGCAGCCGAGCTGCCCAGGTAGCGATCCACCGCGTCAGCGGCCCGCACGCCACTCATCAGTGCTGGGCGTAACCCCTCCGCCAAAAAGGGATCACAGAGGGAGGCCGCGTCACCGACCACCACGGCGCCAGGGACATGCAGTGGGTAGTGACCATCCCAAACCCTGAGGGGAGAACGGCGCCGCAGGCCGGCATCCGGCGAGAGGCCCAAGGAGGGAAGCAATTCGGCTAACACCGCATCCGCATCCGCCGCTTCGCGGCCAATGAAGGTGCCCACTCCAATGCTGTAGCCCCCTTGCCTGGGGAAGGCCCAGCAGAAGCCATGGCGCACGAGACCGAATTCGAATCGGGCCGTGTCCCCCTCCAACACCTCGGCATCAACCTCCGCCGCTAGGGCTTCTGCAAACCGCGGCTGACTGGGACCGAGGCCCAAGGGGGCAGCAAAACGAGAGTTGGAGCCATCGGCGATCACCACGGCTCGTGCGCGGTAGCCATGGCCACCGGCCTCCAACATCCATTGATCGCCATCCCGCTGGATTGACGACACTTCGGAGCCATCCAGCAGTTCCGCACCCTCCGCAACAGCCCGCTCAACCAGATAGTGGTCCAGCTTGGAGCGCTGCACGATCCAAAACGGAGAGTTGCCAGGAAGGACCGCCACAACCGGATCCTCCAGGCACCAGGTGAATTTCACCTGGGTGATCACCCGATCAACGGCCGGCTGCAGATCAAAGGGAAACCAACGCTGCACGGAGGCCGCCATACCACCGCCACAGGGTTTGGACCTGGGAAGGGACTGCGTCTCAAGCAGCAGAACACGACGTCCCCTCGCAGCCAGGTGGAAGGCCGCTGCGCCGCCGGCAGCACCGGCGCCGACAACGGCGACATCAAAACAGTGCGGTTCGCTCACACCTTGAGGATGTCTGCTTCCTTCTCAGCCAGCAGTTTCTCGATCTCAGCAATGAACTTGTCGGTGAGCTTTTGGACCTTGTCCTGCTCATCGCGGCTTTGATCCTCGGAGAACTCGCCCTCCTTCTCCTGCTTTTTCACCTTGTCGATCGCATCGCGGCGAACGTTGCGCAGGGCCACCTTGCCCTCCTCGGCATACTTCGCCGCCAACTTGCAGAGCTCCTTGCGGCGGTCCTCCGTCAGGGGCGGGATGTTGATGCGGATCAACTTGCCGTCGTTGTTGCAAGTCAGCCCCAAGTCACTCATCGAAATGGCCTTCTCGATCAGCCCCAAGGAGCTGCCATCGAAGGGCTGCAGTTGGATCGTCGAGGAGTCTGGGGTGCTGATGGTCGCCAAGGACTTCAGCGGCGTATCCGCGCCGTAGTACTCCACCTGGATCTTGTCGAGCAGCGACGCATTCGCCCGGCCTGTGCGAATCGTGTTGAAGGTGCGCTGGGTGGAATCCACCGACTTGCGCATGCTGGCTTCGAGATCCATGGCGAGAAAAAGGGCGTCGCTGAAGAAAGAAAGGGGCCGACCCGTCAGGCCGAAGGAAGGATGCTGGTGCCGATGGGCTCACCGCGCACAGCCCGACCAATGTTGCCGGAACCGAACAGATCAAACACCACGATTGGGATGGCGTTGTCCTTGCAGAGGGCGATGGCCGTGCTGTCCATGACCTCTAGCTCTTTGCTGAGAACATCCATGAACGAGAGGCTCTCGTAGCGCACCGCGTCGGCGTGCTTGTTGGGGTCCTTGTCGTAGACCCCGTCGACCTTGGTGGCCTTGAACACCACGTCGGCTCCGATCTCAGCGGCCCGCAACGCAGCGGTGGTGTCCGTGGTGAAGAAGGGATTACCCGTACCGGCGGCAAAGATCACCACGCGCCCCTTCTCCATGTGGCGGATGGCCTTGCGACGGATGTAAGGCTCCGCAACCTCCTGCATCGAGATGGCGCTCTGGACGCGGGTGGGAATGCCGGCCCGCTCCAATCCGTCCTGGAGCGTGATGGCATTCATCACCGTCGCCAACATGCCGACGTAGTCAGCGGTGGCCCGGTCCATGCCGGCGGCGGACCCCTTGAGGCCGCGGAAGATGTTGCCGCCGCCCACAACGATCGCCAGTTGGCTGCCGTCGGCGACCACAGCGGCGACATCCTTAGCGATGGCATCCACCACCGCAGGATCGATGCCGTAGCCCTGCTCGCCCATCAGGGCTTCGCCGCTGAGCTTCAGCAACACGCGCTGATAGGCCATCCCTTCGTGCTGCAGCTTCGTTCGCCGAACAGTAGCAAGCGTGAGATCCCTTGCCGACGCTGGCCAGGAGCGCTTCGATGCCAGCAGATGGGAGTGCTGGATGGACAGGCATCAGGACCAACCCATTCCACCGGTCGGCTCCAGCCGCAGCGGCCTCATGGCCCGGCTCACCCTCTCGGCCGTGGAACAACTCACCGAAGACCCCCGCGCCTGGGCTGAACCGGTCGTGCATCGGGCGCTGTTGATCAGCGGGCTCTCGGTGCTGATGAGCGCCCTGGCCACGGTGCAAACCCAGACCAGTCCTTAGAACTCAATGCCCGCCTGGGCTTTTACCCCCTGTTCCCGGAAGGGATGGCGCACAAGCTTCATCTCCGTCACCAGATCAGCACGCTCCACTAACGCCGCCGGAGCGCCGCGGCCGGTGAGCGCCACATGGGTCAAGGGCGGCCGCAGCTTCAATCCCTCCAACAGATCCTCCAGATCGAGGTAGCCCAACTTGAGGGCCACATTCACCTCATCGAGGACCACCAACTTGCGCTGGGGATCAGCGAGGTACTCGCAGGAGCGCTTCCAGGCCTGCTGCACCAAGGCACGGTCACGCTCGCGGTCCTGGGTTTCCCAGGTAAAGCCCTCCCCAAGGGCATGCCAGTGCAGCGCTTCACCAAACAGCTCCAGCGCCTTGGCCTCGCCGGGTTGCCAGCCCCCCTTAATGAACTGCACAACGGCCACCTGCTCCCCGTGGCCCAAGGTCCGCAGCACCAACCCCAGGGCTGCCGTGGTCTTGCCCTTGCCATCACCGGTGAAGACCAGCACCAGTCCCTTCTCCAGGGAGCGCTCCCCAACCCGCTGCTGCTGCACTTCCTTGCGGCGAGCCATGCGCCGCTGGTAGGCATCGGCTGTGGCCTCAGGGGCCAGGTCTCCGCCCATCCCCAACTCCGATGCTGTCTGGTCCAGGGCGTTGGGATCGGCCACAGCTGGAGGTCAGGGGTGCCTCCAATCTGGCGCGGTTAAGCCGCGCTCGCCTGGTGCCGGGCCAGGGCCGTATCCACAGCCTGCTGCTGATCCCGGCGGGTGATCCAGTGGTGATAAGTCCTGGTGTGGATCGCCACGGAGTGGCCCATCATCCGAGCCGCCACCGTGTCGGGCAGACCGATGTGGATCGTGCGAACCGCCCAGGCATGGCGCAGGTCATAGGGGGTGAGGGGCAGGTCGTAGCGACGGAACTGCTCGGCAACACGGCGGCCGACCTGCTGCAGGGTGGTGCGGCGGAGATCGGTACAGACCGCCGGCAGAAGCTGACGCTGAGCCCCTAGTTGCTCCAAGCCGAAGCGCTCCACCCACTCCGGTTGAAAGGGCCAGACCTGGTGCTCTCCGGTCTTGCTCGTGGGCAACACACGGATCACCCGATCGCCCCCGGGTGCCAAGGCGGAGAGGTCGGTGAAGAAGACCTCATGGTTGCGTAGGCCATAGGTCGCCATCAGGCCGTAGGCCAAGCGCCATCCGGGGTTAGGAATGCGCTCAAGCCACTCCAGGATCTGAAGGTCGCTTGGGAGCTGGCGAAATTGGGCGGCATGCAGGCCATAGCCCCCCGCCCGCTCACCCCAGTCAGGGGGCAACGCCAACCCTTCGGCTCGAGCCAGAGCCGCGAGGGTGGTGCCGCACTGCTGTCGCCCCCGCGAGGCCAGGGGATAACTCTCCAGAACGGCCTCCAGAAGCGGCAGGCCCCAGGCCATCCCCTGGTCCCCAGCCAAGCGCTCAAGGCGGCGGACATAGGGCAGATAGGCGCTGCTCCAGGTCGTCCGGGCTCCGGAGGGATTGCGGCGGCGGCGCGGATCTTGGAAAAACCCCTGCTCAAAGCGCTGCAGCCGTGCCGCAAGCGAAGAAGCCGTCGCTGGGGGCAATGGCCCCGTGGGAGCGTCCTTGGTTTGAAGCCAGTCGTCCCAGCAGAAGCGCTGCTGCTGAAGCTGCTGCAGGACCAGCTTCAGTTGGTGGCGGGCCTGCTCGAGGCCGGCTGGGTCAGCGTCAAGACCAAGGCTGATCCGTTGCACCCGCTGGGATACCCCACCGCTGCGGCAGGGGAAGGGTCCCCTCAGGCCGAGCCGGGAGCCCCGGCGCTCCAGCCGCAGCGAAACACCGCTAGCGGCCAGCAGCGCGTTGTGTTCCCGAAGGGCCAGATCGAGGCGTTCGAGGCTGATCTTGAGACCAAAGCGAGCCGGCCGACCTTATCGAGCCTGAACGGGAGCGACCAGCCCCCAGCCGGCAGCGTTACGCTCGCCGCTGTTGTTGTCCGATGAAGC